>DUMD01000132.1 GCA_012840065.1 Clostridia bacterium | reverse complement strand
TCAATAATAACATTATCAATATTTCTAGCAATTGCTGAACAAATTGTATCGTATGCAACAGCACTTGAATCATGACCTTGCTTTGTTTTTATAATTGGAATATCAAGTTTATTAGCCCAAGAAGTAAGTTGTTCAATAGCAGCAGCTCTAAAAGTATCCCCTGCCGCTAAAAGCACCTTTTTCCCTTCATTTTTATATTTATAAGCTAATTTAGCAATGGAAGTGGTTTTACCAACTCCGTTCACTCCCACAACCAAAACTACCGTAGGAGGCTGAGCAGAAAAATTTAATCCTGCTGATTCCGTACCCAACATTTCTTTTATCTTTTCCTTCAGTAGATCCAAGAGCTGTTCTGAATCAGTCAATTTCCGCCGTTTTGCCTCTTCTCTTAAATTATCTATAAGTTCTAAAGTAGTATTTACTCCTACGTCCCCTTGAATCAAAATTTCTTCTAATTCTTCAAATAAATCCTCATCAATTTTTCCTGAACTTTTTAAAAGAATTTCAACTTTTTCTATAAATCCCTTTTTGGTCTTAGCTAAACTTTCTTTCAATCTACTAAATAAACCTTTTTTCTCCCCCATCTTAAAACCACCTTTCTCAATAAAATGTAGTAACCCAGGACAAAGTCCTGGGTACAGTAAGAATCTTGCCTAATGTAATTTTAACACAATAGCTAAACTAACTCAATTTCCAAACTAAGATTTGTGTATTCTTGAGCAATTCCAAATCGGCGGTTGCGGATATCTGCTTCCTCCTCTTTAGTATTAGCAGTAAAAAATTGCTGTCCCAGTTTTTCATATTCATCAGCCAGGGACATGCACTTTTCATCCGGCATAATAACAGTTGCCCCTTTAATTCTCCCGTTTTTATCATGACCGATGGCAACAATAGGCCTACCCCAGGTAATAGGGCCTGCAGAAGCATCCCCCATATGCATAACTCCTGTTCCTCCGGGATGGGTATGCACGATTACACCATTAGCAGGGATTATATCTTTATAGACCTCATAGAGAGATTTGCCAGATATATCGCAATAACTTGAAGCTAAAACTCTTGCCGGAACATAACCAATGCCTCCATAAACAACCTTACCAGCTTTTCTTATTATCCCCTCTTTATCAATTTCACCAATTACAGCTACTTCCCTGCCTTGTCCCACCTTTACAGATTCAGCTACTAACTCCTGGGCCAATTCCTTATCTAGACCATTAACTCTTAAATTTCGATTAACATCTTTTTTAACTCTATTTCCCCTGCCGTTTCTTTTCTTTGCAGGAACATTAACCACAGGTAATTCTGTGGAAATATTT
This sequence comes from Clostridia bacterium, assembly GCA_012840065.1. Classification (GTDB taxonomy): domain Bacteria; phylum Bacillota; class DUMD01; order DUMD01; family DUMD01; genus DUMD01. The sequence continues at coordinate 21,949 of DUMD01000132.1, read as the reverse complement.
AAAAATTCCAAATTTAATTTTATACTTGCCTCAATTATGGATTTTTCCTCCTCGATGTTTTTAGCCGATAAACGTTGAAGCTCTATCATTTCAGATTCAGTTGATAAATCAAACAATTTTCCCTCCGGATAAATAGCACTTATTCCTGCAGTCTCACCCATTTTTACTCCCACACTTACCATAATTAAATTAAAAAGATCGATACCGCTCACATCAGTAATTAAACCCGTCTGCCCAGGTTTAGTACTTATCATTAGAGCATTATCCGGCAGTTGTTCTATTCCGGAGATCAAAGATTTACCAGAAATATCTCCTGCTGTATTAAGTAATTGCCTCAAAGGAATTCCACCTATGCCCCCGGAAACTAAGTCCGAATATTCATCTACTATCCCATCTTTATTATAATAGGCAATGCAGGCCACTTCTCTACCCTGGCTCAGTTCCTCTGTCTTTTCCTTTAGCAATGTCACAAGCTCCGCACTTATTCCGCTAACTTGCAACTCATACACTCCTTCTTTTTATTAAATTAAAAAGGATAGACAATATTAGTCTATCCTGATAAATTAAGGTCTATTCTTCCAGCTTCAATTAAGCATTAAACCGCCTCTCTTCCTTCCTCGTCAAATTTAACCGATATTATTTTGCTTACCCCCGCTTCTTCCATTGTAACCCCATAAAGAGCATCAGCAGCAGACATTGTTGCCTTTTGATGAGTAATAATAATATATTGACCTGAAGGAGCATGTTTTTTGAGAAAATCCGCAAATCTCCGTACATTTGCCTCGTCTAAAGAAGCATCTATTTCATCTAAAATTGAAAATGGAGATTTTTTGACCCTTAAAATAGCAAATAACAAAGCAATTGCTGTTAAAGCCCTTTCTCCACCTGAAAGCAGGCTCAAATGTTGCTGTTTTTTCCCGGGAGGCTGAGCAATAATCTCTATTCCAGCTTCAAGAGGGTTATCTTCATCAGTCAGCACTAATTCAGCCCTACCTCCTTCAAATAACTGGCCATAAATCAGACTAAAATTAGCCTTTACCTTGCTAATAGTTTCTAGAAAATTCTTTTCCATCTTTTTTCCCATTTCTTTAACAACCCGAATCAAACCTTTTTTAGCCTCTAACAAATCTTCTTTTTGTTTATTTAAAAAATCATATCTTTCTTTTACTCTCTTAAATTCCTCTATTGCTCCTAAATTTACCGAATTCATTTGCTCAATTTTTTGCTTTAAATTTTCGATTCGGACCACCGTATCTTGCTTAACCACAATCAAATCAGGATCAGCCGAGATCAACTCTTGGGGACGAGTAACCCCGTAATTTTCCCCCAGAACCTGATTTAGATGTTTAATTTCTGTTTGATATGCCGCCAAACTTATTTCCTGTTCATTGATTTTTTTCTTCAGCTCAGCCTGTTTTTTTCTAAGTGCTTTTAACTTTTGTTCGGTTGCCTGCCAAACAACCAGTTGTTCGTTTCTTCTTTCCTGTTTTTCCTTTAATATTTGTTCTAATTTAAGGCTATCGTCAATTATATTTTTTAATTTTTCGTCCATGTCGGCCAATTCTAAAATTAATGCTTCTTTGTTCTTAGTTAACTCAGCATATTCCGCTTGCTGTTCTTGTAATTTCTGCTTGCTATCTAATCTTACTTGTTTAGCTTGTTTCCATACTTTCTCGAAATTAGCCATTCTTTCTTCCAAAGCAGCCAGTTTTACTTTTAGTTCTGTGTTTGTTTTATCAAGTTCTAAATACTTATTAAAATCATTTTCCTGTCTAGACTTTAAAAATTCATAATTAGACCTTGCTTTTGCAGCTAATTCTTCCTTAACCTTTATTTTCTCTTCAATTCTTTCCTTTTCCAATCTTAGCTCTTTGTCTTGTTCTAAAAGTTCCTGTATCTCCAAATTAAAAAGTTCAATTTTTTCCTCGTTTTCTTTAACTAAAGAAATATTATGCTTAATTTCCTGCATTAGCGTATCCGTTTTTATTCTAGATTGAACTAATTGTTCCTCTGCTAGCTCAATTTTACTTTTAATACCTGCTATAATCTCTTGCCTTTTGTTTAGCTCCAACTCATTTTCCCTCAACTGAACAGATAGTTCAGTAAGCTGTTTCCGAATTTCCGCAATTTCCCTTTTTCTTTCCAATAGCCCATTTTTCCTGTCTTTTTGCCAGCTACCTCCAGTAATCATTCCGGAAGCACTAACTAAATCTCCATCTAGAGTTACAATTCGCCCGTTTTTAGGAATTTCTCTACTCAACTTTACAGCAGTATTTAAATCTTTAACTATTAATACTTTGCTCAATAAAAATTTTACAGCCTTATCATAATCCCTAGCAAAAGAAATAACGTCCAGAGCCGACCCTATTAAACCGGAATGTTTTTCTTTTAATTCTGTCAAAGAAATAGGCTGAGATTCAGTTAATAAGTCCAAAGGAAGAAAGGTAACTCTGCCCAATCTACCTTGTTTTAAAAAGCTAACCGCTTCCCGAGCCGATTTTTCATTCTTAGTAATAAAATACTGTAACCCTGCTCCTAAGGCTACCTCTATAGCCAATTCATACCCCGGACTTACTTTAATTAAATCAGCCACAATGCCGTAGACATCAGGAAAATATCCTTTTTCTTCCTTTTCCTTAATGATTGCCTTTACCCCTTGGTTATATCCGCTTTTCTGCTTTTCTAAATCCTGCAGCATTCTGAGTCTGGTGGATAAATCCTGAATCTTTTCTTTTATTTTTAATCTCTGATTATTCAGATGAGCTAATTTTTTTTCCTGCTCAACAAAGTCGGCCTTATATTCTGACAACCTTCCTAAGGTTTGCTTTTGTTGATCTTCAACTCCTAGCAATTCCTCTTTTAAAGAAGTTAATCTTGCTTCATATTTGTCCTTATATTCAACAACAGCTTCCCGTTGTTCCTGATATTTTGCTAAAGTCTTATCAATTTGACTCTGCTCTAAAATAATCCTATGTAATTGGTTATTATTTTTTGCCGTTTCATTTAAAAGATCAATTAACTGTTCTTTAGCTTCTTTCATCTTTTGTTCTAATTCTTCTAAAACCAATTTTAACCGAAGATTTGTTTCATTCTTTTCCGCTAATTCTTTTCTAAGTTCCTCTACCTCCTGCTGTAAAACTAAATATTTATTTTCAGACTCCTTCTCATTTTCAGTAAAAACATTTAACTGATCAGTAAGCAAATTAATATCCTTAGCTAATCTATCCAGCCTCTCCGTCCAGGAACGAAGTTTTTCCTTACCAACATCCAACCTTCTTTCTAAACTGGACTGCTGGTTAATAAGGTCCTCTTTTTCCCGCTGTTTTTCTTGAATAGCCTGTTCCAAATAGAGCAGATTTTGCTGCTGTTTTTCGCCATTAAGTTCTTCTTTGCTTAATTCCCCCTCACATGCTGCCAATTGATCATAGTAACTAGTTAATTCTTGTTGGTATTTTTCCAATAACACGGCTGTTTTCTTCCACTTTTTAAGCAAAACCTTTTTTTCTAAGTTCCTAAGTTCATCAACCAGTTGTTTATATTCTTTTGCTTCAGCAGCCTGTTTTTCCAGATTAGGAAGCTGAGTTTTTATCTCCTGAATTAAATCAGCCAATCTAAGCAGATTTTGTTCGGCATCAGCCAATTTTTTTACAGCTTCCTTTTGCCGCAGCTTATACTTTATTATCCCAGCTGCTTCCTCAAAGATTAACCTTCTTTGTTCTGGACTACTGTTTAAAATCTCATCCACTTTACCCTGGCTAATAATGGAATAAGCCTCTTTACCTAAACCAGTATCTAACATTAACTCTTGGATATCTTTTAGCCTACACTCATTATTATTAATCAAAAATTGGCTTTCCCCTGAACGATAAAATTTTCTGGTTATTACTACTTCGCTATAACTCAAAGGTAGATATCCATCAGAATTGTCCAAAACCAAACTTACTTGAGCATAACCTAAAGGTTTTCTTTTTTCCGATCCGGCAAAAATAACGTCTTCCAGTTTGCTTCCTCTTAAATTTTTGATGCTTTGCTCTCCCATTACCCAGCAAATTGCATCAGATATATTACTTTTACCACTGCCGTTAGGACCGACAATAGCAGAAATACCGTCACTAAATTGAATTTCTGTTTTTTCTGCAAAGGACTTAAAACCAAAGATTTCTAACCTTTTTAAATACAATCTATCCTCTCTCCCTAAAAAGAAGTATACTGTCCTAATTTTACCATATCTAGCTAAGTTAAAGAAAGGATAAATATATCTAAATTACCCTGTTACTTTCACATCCACATAAAGATCTTTTCTCTTTCTAACCCGCTTAGGAACCTTGGGATTGAGCAATGAACCATATTTTTTTATAATTAACCCAATTTTATTTTTTACTCTTGTTCTTGCATTATCAATGGATTTAGGTTCTATCCCGATTTTATCGGCAATTTCACTAATTGAATACCCTCTTAAAATTAAATTCAGTACAGTATATTCTAATACAGACAAATGACTTTTTAAAACCTGATTTATTTTTAACTTAGCCCATTGATTTTGATAAATATCCTCCGGATCTGTTTCATTGCTAGTTAATAAATCCAACAGTGTTCTGCTTTCATCATTATTAACAGTCCAAGAAAATAAAAGTGCATTGTTCAAAGGTTTGTGTTTATTTCCATTTATTTGACGGAGAACATTGAATAATTTACGAGTAATACAGATATAAGCAAAAGAACTAAACTTAATATTATATTCCTCAGGCTTATATTCTTCCATTGCCTTGAGTAAAGCAATCAATGCTTCCTGTTTAAAATCTTCATAATCTAAAAATCCACCATAATAATTTTTACAGATATAGGCTATCATTGGAGCATATTTGATAATCATTTCTTCTTTAGCCCTTTCATCCCCATTATTTATCCTAGCAAGCAAAATTAAATCCTTTTCTTGGCTGTCCGAATACATTAAAGCTCTCCCCCTCCACTAGGTATGTTCATTAATATATAGTTGGAGGAGAACAAAAATATGCAAAATATGCTACATATGTAAAAAAGATGACTCAATGGTCATCTTTTGCATCTAGATAAGCCGTTAAAACAAGTTCACCCCTTGGAATGCCTTCATTTTTCCTTACCTGAACTATTTTCTTTTTCAATTTTTCTTCCACATATTTTAGATTACTATTATAAATACCGCGCACATTGCTGATATCCCGAGGATGAACCTGAATGATCCAGTTCTTTTCTTCCCTATTTTTTAAATAAAAAACTAATTTATCCTTATATAATTCCGACTCCACTAAGTGCCGAAAAGCAGGGTGAAAAGGACCTGCCAAAACTGCAGAACCTTCGGATAACTCTTCAGTAACTTGAAGACCAACTCTGATCACAGGGATATTGGCTTTTTTAAAAGCTAGAACCATTTTTTTCACTTTATTTACCGCCTGTTCTAAAGTTAAAGGATTATATAGCCCCTGCTTAAAAAGTTCAGCTAACTCAGTACCATCAATAACCAATACGGGATATATTCGGACAAAATCTGGTTTTAACTTAATCGTCTGCTTAATACTTTGCTCCAAATCCTGGTCAGTTTCACCGGGTAAGCCAACCATTAATTGAATTCCTATTTGAAAATGGTTTTTTCTTAGTAGCTCAACTGCTTTATAAACATCTTGAGAACTATGTCCTCTCCTAGCCAGATTAAGCACCTGGTCAGAAAAACTCTGAACTCCTAATTCAACCGTGGTTACCTGAAATTTAAGCAAATTTTTTATGATCATATCATTTAAACAATCAGGTCTCGTAGATAATCTAATTTTATTAATAATCCCCCGCTTAACTGCTTTATAAGCAGGCAAAAGTAATTCCGATTGCAAAGAAAGGGGCAGAGCCGTAAAACTGCCTCCATAATAAGCTAGCTCAACAGTTTTCTTTCCTGCTGGCATAATACTTAAATAAGAATGAATCTTTTCTTCGATTTCATCTGTCGAGGGATATTTTCCCCTTTCTTTCCCAGTAATTTTTTGTTGATTGCAAAATATACATTGGTATTGACAACCTAAATGAGGAACAAAAATAGGAATAATATAATAATTCTTATTTTTCATTTCAACTTCACCATTTAATTCTTCAAAATACGGTAAGCCAATTCTGCCGCTGATTGTTCAGCCTCTTTCTTGCTGCGCCCCTTCCCCTTGCTAATTGATTTTCCATCTAATAATAATTCTACTGTAAAAATCTTATCATGATCAGGTCCTGTTTCATCAATAATCCTGTATTGCAGATTAGCAGAACCGTTTTTCTGCACTACTTCTTGAAGAATAGTTTTATAATCCTGACCATACTCCCCTTTAACTACGCAATTGATCTCAGGAACAAGCTGGGAAAGAATAAATTCCCTAACACTTTCTAAACCATGAGATAAATAAATAGCACCTATGATTGCTTCGAAAGCATCTGCCAATAAGGAGTTCCTCTCTCTTCCCCCGGTCATCTCTTCTCCCCGTCCTAGAAGCATATAGTCCCCTAAATTTAAAATCTTTGCTCTTTTAGCCAAGGTTTGTTCACAAATAACTGCTGCCCTGATCTTAGTTAGATCTCCTTCACTGTTTTGAGGATAATGAGTAAACAAATATTCGCTGACTATTAATTCCAGGACAGCATCACCTAAAAATTCAAGTCTTTCATTATCCTGAATATTCTCATTTTTATTTTCATTTACATAAGAGGTATGAGTTATAGCCTGTAAAAGTAAAGAATGATTACCTTTTGGAATATTGAGAATTTTAATTAACTCATTTATTTTTGCCTTTGCTAACAAAGCAGTTCACCCGTTTCTCTTCTTTTACTTTTATTTTACTCTATAAATTTACGAAGAATAACTGTACCATTATGACCGCCAAAACCAAAGGAATTAGATAGAGCTATATCAATATCTTTTTCTCTCGCTACATTAGGCACATAATCCAAATCGCAATCCGGATCAGGAGTTTCATAATTAATGGTAGGAGGAATTTTCCCGGATTTAATCGTTAAAGCAGTAAAAATAAGTTCAACAGCTCCGGCAGCACCAAGCAGGTGTCCGGTCATAGATTTTGTAGAACTAATAGCCAAATTATAAGCATGTTGACCAAAAAGATTTTTTATAGCAAGGGTTTCATATAAATCATTAAGTTCTGTAGATGTCCCATGGGCATTAATATAATCAACTTGTTCAGGTAATATGCCTGCATCAGCCAAGGCATTGGACATTGCCAGTCTGGCACCGTCTCCTTCCGGAGCGGGAGCAGTTATATGATAAGCATCAGCGCTCATCCCATAACCTATTACTTCTGCATAAATTTTAGCCCCTCTAGCTAAGGCATGTTCTAACTCTTCCAATACCATTACCCCTGCTCCTTCTCCCAGAACAAATCCATCCCTATTTTTATCAAAGGGACGGCATGCACCTTCGGGATTATCATTGTTAGTAGACATGGCCCTCATTGAACAAAATCCAGCAAAAGCTAAAGGACAAACCGCTGCTTCTGCCCCTCCAGCAAAGATAACATCAGCTAGACCATATTGAATCATTTTAAAAGCATCACCAACTGCATGAGTACCGGAGGTACAAGCAGTAGTAGTCGTTAGGTTTGGCCCTCTCACACCTAAATTTATGGAAATTTGTCCTGGTGCCATGTTGGCGATAAGCATAGGAACAAAAAAAGGACTTACTCTATTGGGACCCCTGTTAAGAAGGATAGCATGCTGTTCTTCTACAGTAGTAATACCCCCAACCCCTGAACCAATGACAACCCCGATTCTATCGCGATTGTTTGAAGTTATTTTTAAACCAGAATCTTCATGAGCAATTTTAGCTGCAGCCACAGCATAATGAGTAAAGGGATCCATCCTACGAGCTTCTTTTTTATCCATATAATCAGCAGGATTAAAATTCTTTACTTCCCCTGCAATTTTCGTAGCATAATTACTTGTATCAAATCTAGTCACCAGACCAATCCCTGATTTCCCCTTTAATAGATTATCCCACACTTCTTCTGTTTTAATTCCAAGGGGAGTAACCATTCCTATACCTGTTATAACAACCCTTCTTTTCATTAATACTCACCTCAATCCAGATAATCACAAATATATCTTAAGAAAAAATTTCTAGAAAAGAGAGGGGATTATATCCCCCCTCATCCAACCCTTTTTCTTACTTATTTTGATTGATATAATCAACAATTTGACCAACAGTTGAAACCTTTTCAGCTTCCTCATCAGGAATTTCTAAAGAAAATTCCTCTTCCAAAGCCATGATAAGTTCAACCACATCTAAGGAATCAGCACCCAAATCATCAACTAAGGAAGATTCCAAAGTAATTTCATCCTCATCAATGCCAAGTTGTTCAGCTATAATTCTTCTTACAGTTTCAAAAACAGACATTTTTTCACCTCCTCCCTTAAGATTACATGACCATGCCGCCATCAACATTAATTACCTGCCCGGTAATATAAGATGCAGCCGGAGATGACAAAAAGATAACAACATTTGCAACATCTTCAGCAGTTCCGATCCTTTGTAGAGGAATTAATTTTATTATGTCAGCTTTGACTTTTTCCGGCAAACCATCCGTCATATCAGTAGCGATATATCCCGGTGCAACAGCATTTACCGTTATATTCCTAGAAGCAAGTTCTTTTGCCACCGATTTAGTAAAACCAATTATTCCAGCTTTGGCCGCCGCATAATTTGACTGTCCAGAATTACCCATTATGCCAATTACGGATGCTAGATTAATAATCCGTCCGGAACGCTTTTTTAGCATAATTTTAACCACATTTTTTGTACATAAATAAGTTCCCCGCAAATTAGTATCAATAACACTATCCCATTCCTCATTCTTCATCCTAAGTAAAATATTATCTTTAGTTATCCCTGCATTATTAACTAAAATATCAACTGTCCCCCACTTCTCCACTATTGCTTTAAACATTTCCTCAACCTGATCTTCCTTGCTTACATCTGCCTGAATTAATAAAGCTGAACCGCCCAATGTTTTAATTGCCTCCGCAGTCTCTTCGGCAGCCTTTTTATTCCCTACATAATTAATAACAATTTTTGCACCAAGCTTAGCAAAACCTAAAGCTATTGCTCTCCCAATTCCTCTAGATCCACCCGTAACTACAACTACTTTATCAGAAAAATCCATTTTAATCACACTCCAAAAGAATTAAGTACTTTATTCATGCTCTCTAGATCTTGAATATTCAGTACCTTTGCTTTCCGTTCTATCTTTTTAACCAAACCACTTAAAACTCTGCCTGGACCAAATTCCAAAAAAGTATCCACTCCATTATCGAGCATATATTTAACACTATCGTACCAAAGTACTGGTTTACTAACCTGATCTACTAATCCTGTCTTTAATTGTTCTCCCAAAGTTATCGGTTTAGCAGAAACATTGGTAATCAAAGGAACCTGAGCATCGGAAAATTCCACATCAATCATAGCCTCTTTTAACTTAGCCCCTGCTGGCTGCATTAAAGAACAATGGAAGGGTGCACTTACCGGTAATTGAACTACTGTTTTTGCCCCTGCCTCCTTAAGAAGAACTTCCAATTTTTTTAAAGCTTTCATTTCTCCTGCAACTACAATTTGTTGCAAACTATTAATATTGGCAGGTTCTGCCACTCCCTCATCTTTTACAGCTGAACATAATTCCTCTATTTTAGATCTTTCCACACCTATTACAGCTAACATTCCGCCTACCCCAACCGGAACAGCTTCCTGCATAAATTGGCCTCTTTTCCGCACCAATCTAACCGCATCAACAAAATTCAAGCTAGAGCAAGCTACCAAGGCTGAATATTCACCTAAACTATGACCCGCCACATAGCTTGGAATTAACTGACACCTGGATCTAAAAGCTTCTAAACAAGCAATACTTACAGTTAGAATAGCAGGTTGAGTATTAGCAGTCAAGCGCAATTGATCTTCAGGCCCCTCAAAACATAAACTGCTCAATTCAAAATCCAATGCCCGGTCTGCTTTCAAAAATACCTCCTTAGCTTCAGGAATATGATCGAATAAATCTTTGCCCATTCCAACATATTGGGAACCCTGGCCTGGAAAAATAAAAGCAATTTTACCCAATCTCATTGCCCCCTTTGCTGATAAAGATTTGCTAAAACCTGTTCAGTATGTAGTACCAATTCTTCTATTACCTCTTGCACCGGTTTTATATCCCGAACTAAACCAGCAATTTGACCGGCCATCACAGAGCCATTTTCAATATCTCCATCCTGAGCGGCAGCCCTTAATTTACCCACTCCTAAATTTTCGATTTCCTCTTTAGAAGCACCTGAGTTTTCCAGTTCAAGAAATTGACGGCTTAATTTATTCTTCAGTACCCGTACAGGATGCCCTGTTTTCATCCCAGTAACAACAGTACTCCTATCCTTCGCCTTTATAATAGCTTGTTTGTATGCTTCATGAACAGTGCATTCTTCAGTACATATAAATCTCGTCCCTAGTTGTACCCCTGCCGCACCCAAAGCAAATGCAGCTGCAATTCCCCGGCCATCAGCAATTCCCCCTGCTGCAATAACCGGGATTTTAACTGCATCTACTATTTGAGGAACCAAAACCAAAGTAGTTAACTCCCCTATATGGCCACCTGCTTCCATTCCTTCAGCTATCACTGCATCAACTCCTAACCGTTCAAGCCTTTTGGCCAAGAATACAGAGGGCACAACCGGAATTACTTTTATCCCTGCTGCCTTAAGTTTGGGAATAAAAGGGCCAGGATTTCCCGCCCCGGTAGTAACTACAGGGACACGTAATTCTGTTAAAACCTCTATAACCTCTTCAATAAAAGGAGAAAGAAGTATTACATTAACCCCAAAAGGCTTATCTGTCAGCTTTCTGACCTTTAAGACCTCCTGTCGCACCAGTTCTCCGGTCATCATTCCGCTGCCAATTATCCCAAGTCCACCAGCATTAGAAACTGCTGCCGCCAGTTCTGCTGTAGCAACCCAAGCCATACCACCTTGAAAAATTGGATATTTAATATTGAGTATCTTAGCTAGCTTACTGTTTCTCAACACCTTTATCCCCTCCTTACACTGTCATTTTATACCCAACGACAAACACCGGCACCCCAGGTCAATCCAGCACCAAACCCAACAAAAGCAACAATATCTCCCCGCTTAATCATTCCTTGCCGTTTTGCTTCATCAAGGGCAATAGCAATAGAACCCGCAGAAGTATTTGCATATTTATGAATATTAACAAATACTTTTTCCGTAGGAATTTTTAAACGTCTGGCAGCATGATTAATAATTCGGATATTCGCCTGATGGGGAACCAAATAATCCAAATCCTCAGGTTTCATTCCTATTTTTTCCAAAGCCTCTTTAACAGCTTTATCCATTACTCTAACAGCAAACTTGTAAACTTCATGCCCATTCATGCGAGTATAATGGAGCCGTTGACGAACTGTTTCTTCGGAAGCAGGCATTCTTGAACCCCCTGCCGGCAAAATAAGTAAATCACCGCCACTTCCATCAGCCCCAAGGTGAAAAGATAATAGGCCGTATCCTTCCTCAACTTCTGATAGAACTGCAGCTCCTGCTCCATCACCAAATAAAACACAGGTAGCTCTATCCGTCCAGTCAGTAAACTTAGATAGATTATCTCCTCCAATAACCAAAACTTTTTTATAAAAACCGGTTTTTATAAATTGGGTTCCAACTGCAAGACTATACATATAACCAGAACAACCTGCCGCCAAATCAAAGGCAGCTGCATTCACAGCCCCTATTTTTCGTTGGACGGTACAAGCTGTTGAAGGATAAGCATTATCCGGAGTTACCGTACCTACAATGATTAAATCAATTTCCTCCGGTGTAATTTTAGCATCATCCATCGCCCTTCTGGCTGCCTCGGCCGCCATATCTGAAGTAGCAATATCCGGACCAGTAATTCTTCTTTCCATAATTCCAGATCTAGTCCTAATCCATTCATCAGAAGTATCTACCATTTTTTCCAAATCTCTGTTAGTTAAAATAGTAGGTGGTAAATAAGACCCAGTGCCAATAATACCTACAGCAATGTTTTTCATTATTCTCCACCATCCTCAATGTTTAATTGTTTTTTTATTTTTTCTGGAATTTCTTTTTCAGCTATATCAAAAGCAACTGCTAAAGCATTTTTAATCGCCTTGGCATCAGAACTGCCGTGACTTATGATTGTAACACCGTCAATTCCTAAAAGCGGAGCCCCTCCATATTCAGAATAATCAAGTCTATTCTTCAAAGCTTTGAATCTAGGTTTTAAAATGCCTGCCGCAATCTTAGAAACAAAGGTAGATGTTATCTCTTCTTTAATCATTGCAAAGAGAGCAGAAGCTAACCCTTCAGTATATTTCAAAACAACATTGCCAATAAAACCATCGCATACTAAAACATCCACGTCTCCTTTTAAAATATCCCTTGCTTCAATGTTCCCTACGAAATTAACCGGAGTTTCACTCAAAATTTTATAAGCCTCAATTGTAAGCTCATTACCTTTGGTTTCTTCTTCTCCAATATTTAAAAGACCAACCCGAGGATTGCTAAGACCAAACATTTCTTGGCTGTAAATACTGCCCATAACTGCAAATTGTTTTAGATGTTTAGGACGACAATCAGTGTTAGCCCCCGCATCAAGCAAAAGTAAAGGCCCTTTTAACGTTGGGATCATTGTTCCAATAGCAGGTCTCTCTATTCCTTTAATTCTGCCAATATTAAATAAACTAGCTGCCATTGCTGCTCCTGTGCTACCGGCACTAACTAAAGCAGCAGCTTCTTTTTGTTTCACCAGATTTGCTCCAACAACTAGGGATGAATCTTTTTTTGTTCTTACTGCTTTTACAGGATGCTCGCCCATTTCTATCTGCTGAGCAGCATGGATAACCCTAATTGGCAAATCATTCCCACCGTATTGTTTAAGCATGTCAGTTAAAATCCCCTTATCTCCGACTAACAAGACCTCAATATTCTTCTCCTTTGCCGCCAAAATAGCTCCTTTCACAGTTTCTTCGGGGGCAAAATCTCCTCCCATAGCATCCAATGCAATCTTCATCTTTCAACCTCCTGCTCCATTCCATTTAAAGCCACCATAATAAACTTAGCCCTAAAAACCTCAGTATCTCCCACTTTAGTACGTACAGCTACAAAATGCTTATTTCCTCTTACCCGATAAACCTCAGCCTTTGCTAACAGTTTATCCCCTAAAAATACAGGAAACTTATACTTTATATTTGAAACGCCAGTTAAAGCCACATCAGCATCAATTACAGCTAAAGCTAAAGAATTAGCCTGAGCAAATATATGGTGTCCTCTCACAATTTTAGTTTTTGAAAAAACCATATCTTCTGTCGCCTCTAAAAGAGACAAAGCTGATTCTCCCAACTTTAAATCAAGCAATTCGCCCACCACTTCCCCACCGCTAAGTGCTTTTAATTTGGTATAAGCTTCCTGAGCTAAATTTTTTGTCCTCCTTCTTAACTCAGGAATACCAAGTTCTAACCGGTCTAAACGAATCGTTTGAATACTTACATTAAATAAACGCGCTAAATCCTCATCAGTCAAAAATGGATTATCAGTTATCTGTTTGATAAGTTCTGCTTGACGCTGCTTTTTATTTAGCTGTTTACCCATTTAAATCACCCTTTTATACCTTTTTAGTATCACCTATTAGTATCTGGTAATAAAAACATTATAACCTTTCCTTTTATTGCATGCAATAAAAAAAGATAAAGGTGGTTCTTTCTACCTTTATCTTTTATGTTTATAAAAAGTATTAAATTCCCAAGCTTAATTGACTTCGATTACCTGTTGATTTTTATAATATCCACAATCTTTACATACTACATGAGGCAATTTTAAAGCATGACATTGTGGACATTCAACCAAACCAGGAGCGGTTAACTTCCAATTTGCCCTTCTTTTATCTCTGCGAGATTTGGATGTTTTTCTCTTAGGTACAGCCATTTCCTTCCACCCCCTTCACAAAGGTTACTTTGATTTGTCCTCATCAGGTAATAACTTTTTCAGTACTTCTAATCTAAGATCTATTTTTTCATTACGGCACCGGCAATCTTCTTCATTTAAATTACGCCCACATTGAGGACATATGCCTTTGCAGGCCTCATTACAAACAGGTTTTATAGGAATATTCACCAAAATGTTTTCCCGAACCATATCAAACAAATCAATTGCCTCGCCGGAATAATACACAGTTCTTAAATCATTGCTGTCAAGCTGTTTTTCTTCGATGTAATCAGCAACTAAATTACTTTGATTATAAAAATCTTCTTCTATAAAAACCGACAAGTGATAGGGATACTCAATCAAACATCTACTACAATTAAGTATAAGGTCAGCTTCTATAGAACCTTTTACCGTAATAATTGTTCCAAGATTACTAAATGTTAAATCCACATCCACAAAACTGCCTTCTGCCAATTTAAATTCTTCATTTTTAAATTGCTTGGCAGGAATTTTTTCTCTAACATGAATTGATTTACCGACATTTTTTATAATCGTGGAAATATCAATTTTCACTTCATTCACCTCTAGAACAACTAAAAGTTATTATACAAAGCTGACAAAAGTTTGTCAAGGAAACTATTAGAAGTACTGTTATTGTTATAAAGATAAGGACAGGCAAGAAACCTGTCCTTATCCTTTGCCTTGGATTTTATGACATTGGGCGCTCCCAACCAACAATTCGGCGGGTATCCCGGGCAATTACCAATTCTTCATTAGTAGGAATCAGGAATATTTTTACCTTGGAATCAGGAGTACTGATTTCACATTCCTTACCCCGAACATTATTGCGTTCATCATCAATTTTTGCCCCTAAGAACTCTAATCCTTCGCAGATCATTTTTCTTAAGCTAATTGAATTTTCACCTATACCTGCTGTAAAGACAATAGCATCAAGTCCACCCATAGCAGCAGCATAAGAACCAATATATTTTCTTACTTTATAAGCATACATTTTTAAAGTAAGCTGTGCCCGAGGATTACCTTCTTCCGCTGCCTGTTCAATATCCCTGAAGTCACTGCTTACCCCAGAAATACCCAGTGCCCCACTTCTCTTATTCAAACATTCAATAACCTGCTCTGCAGAAAGACCTTCTTTATTCATTAAATAAGAAATTACAGCTGGGTCTATATCACCGCTGCGTGTACCCATCATCAAGCCTTCCAGAGGTGTGAAACCCATAGAAGTGTCTATTGAATGACCGCCCATAATAGCAGCGATACTTGCTCCGTTGCCTAGGTGGCAGGTTACTATTTTCGTTTGTTCAAATGGTTTGCCCAATAAGGATGCTGCCCTGGCAGAAACATATTTATGAGAAGTTCCGTGGAAACCATATCTACGAATTCCATATTTCTGATATTTATCATAAGGAATTCCGTAAAGGAAAGCATAATCAGGCATGGTTTGATGGAAAGCAGTATCAAATACTGCTACTTGAGGTACATTAGGCATTACCTCTTCACAAGCCTCAATTCCAATTAAGTTTGGCGGATTATGTAGAGGTGCTAAATCACTGCATTCTTCGATAGCTTTCTTAACTTCTGGAGTAATCAGAACTGAATTAGCAAATTTTTCGCCACCATGAACAACCCGGTGACCAACGGCATTAATTTCCTTAATGTCTTTAATTACACCATATTCAGGATGGGTTAATGCATCAATAACCATCTTTATAGCTACAGAGTGATTAGGAATGTCCGCAGAAATTTTAACTTCTTCTTTGCCTGCAGGTTCATGTTTCAAAAGCGGTTCATCTATTCCAATCCGCTCGACAAGCCCTTTTGCCAGTACGTTTTCTCTTTCCATATCTATTAACTGATATTTCAGAGAAGAACTACCACAGTTAATAACTAAAATTTTCATTACAAAACCTCCCCCACTAACACTTTACTCAACCAATAGCCTGAACAGCTGTAATGGCAGTTACATTCACCACATCTTCAACGCTGCAGCCCCGAGATAAATCATTAATTGGACGGGCAATACCTTGCAATATTGGCCCATATGCCTCTGCTTTAGCTAAACGTTGAACTAATTTATAACCGATGTTTCCTGCCTGCAAATCAGGGAAAATCAGTACATTAGCCTTTCCTGCAACCTTACTACCAGGTGCTTTTGATTCCCCGACTTTAGGTACCAAAGCCGCATCAGCTTGAAGCTCGCCGTCAATTTTTAGTTCAGGGAATTTCTGCTGAGCAATTTTTGTAGCTTCAACCACCTTGTCAACCAATTCATGCTGAGCACTGCCCTTGGTAGAAAAAGACAACATGGAGATTTTGGGATCCATATTTACTAATGCTTTAGCAGTTTTAGAAGAAGCATAAGCAATTTCTGCTAATTGCTCTGCTGTTGGATTTGGCGTTACAGCACAATCTGCAAAAATAAACAACCCATTATCACCATATTCACAATCAGGAACTATCATCACAAAAGCACCAGACACAACAGAAATTCCTTCCGCCGTTTTAATAATCTGTAAAGCTGGACGAAGCACATCGGCAGTCGCGTTAATTGCACCGGCTACCAACCCATCCGCTTCGCCATTTTTAATCATCATTGGACCGTAATATAACGGGTCAGCAACCAACTGTTGAGCCTGCTCCAAGGTCACACCTTTATTCTTTCTCATTTCATAAAACTGCTTTGCATAAAGTTCACGCTTTTCACTGTTAGCAGGATCGATTATTGTTGCTCCTGTAATGTCGGCACCTACCTCTAAAGCAACCTTTTTTATGGCATCCGGATTACCTAATAGAATAATTTTTGCCAGCTGTTCTCTTAAAATAATCTCGGTTGCTTTTATAATCCTTTCCTCTGTCCCTTCAGCAAGTATAATCCTTTGTGGATTAGATCTGGCTTTCTCTTTGATTTGATTAATTACTTCCATGTTTTCCCCCCCTCAAGAGACGTATTTTTTACCCCCAACATGATAAAATACAACATTTTGTTAGCCATTTCCTGCTACTATAGCATTATTTTTTCATTACTGGCTAAAAATATTCTTGTTTTCTGCTTAACAAAACAATTAAAATGATAATAACACAATGATTATAGGGAAAGGTTTGTGAAAAAATGAAAGTAGCAGGAATTATTGCTGAGTATAATCCCTTTCACTTCGGCCACAAATACCATCTCCAAAAAACTAGAGAAATAACAGGTGCCGATGCTATAATCTGCGTAATGAGCGGCAACTTCGTTCAGCGGGGTGAACCGGCAATTGTTGATAAATGGTCAAGAACAAAAATGGCCCTGTTGGAAGGTGCAGATCTCGTCATTGAACTGCCAACCGTATTTGCAGTCAGTAGCGCACCATATTTTTCCTTCGCAGCAGTAAATATTTTAAATTCAACAGGCATCGTTGACTATCTATGCTTCGCTAGCGAAGATGGAGAAATAACTCCCCTTTATGACCTGGCCATATTATTGGAAAAGGAACCAGTTCAACTATCAAATTTAATAAAAGAAAATTTAAAAGCAGGAAAATCTTATCCAAAAGCTCGTTCAGATGCTCTTATCGCCTATTATCAGCAAATAAAGGATAATCAAAAAGACTATATTGGTTTTCTGACAAAACCCAATAATCTTTTAGGAATAAACTACATTCGTGCCCTGATTAAACTTAATAGTTCAATCAAACCGCTAACCATCCCAAGGATTGGTTCAGGTTATTATGAAACGGAACTTAAAGGTAACATTGCCAGCGCCACAGGAATAAGAAAAAATATTCAAACCAATGGACCCCAATCTTATTTAGAAAAAAGTATACCTTCATCCTGTCTAACCATCCTTTTGGAACAATTTCGAACAGGAAAAGGCCCAGTCTGGCTGAATAATTTTTCCCAGCTTATTTTAGGATTACTTAGAAGATCTACAGAAGAAGAACTGGCTTTACTTCCTGATGTCAGCGAAGGTTTTGAAAGAAGATTAAAAGAAACAGCAGATAAATGCATAAACCTGGAAGAATTAATTTCTGAACTAAAAACAAAAAGATATACCTGGACCAGAATTCAAAGAACTTTGATTCACTTATTGCTGTCTATTGACAAAAAATATTACCAATTAGATTATCTGCCTTACCTCAGGGTTTTAGGTTTTAATTCCACCGGCAGATTACTGTTGAAAAAAATAAAAAACAAAGCTGAAACACCAATAATTATGAGTGTAGCAGAACAAATAAAAATTTGGCAAAAACAAAAACACCAGCCAATTTACAAAAATAGTTTAGCCATTCTTCAAAAAGATATTTTAGCTACTGATCTATATCAGCTTGCCTGTCCAGAAGAAAAACACAGAAAAGCCGGGGCGGATTTTTATCATAAAGTCATTATTGTATAAATTTTAGAACAATTCCGCTATTTCTAATCTTGCTTATTTTTGTAACTTTCCAATAATTCCTTGATGGAATCAACTGCATCCTCCGCAGCTATCCTTCCAAGCTCAATACATTCTTTAGCCTGATGCAGCTTAAATGAACCGATATGTCCTACCGGAGGACGAATCATTATATCTGCATCCACCACCCTAGCCCTTAAAAGTTCCATCCCCATTATATCAATAGCCTGCATAATTACACCAAAGATATTGGTAACTCTTTCAGGTTGTAAATCATATCCTACATCGACTCCTATCACTAAATCTGCCCCCATTTCTCTGGCAACACTTACAGGTACACGATCTAACAGGGCACCATCAACTAACATTCTTTTTCCTATCCTTACAGGCTCAAAAATTCCTGGTATGGAAATAGTCGCTCTTACCCCTAAAGCCACATTCCCTTGATTAATAATAACCTTCTCCCCAGTTTCAATATCACAAGCTACTAAAGATAATGGTATCTTTAAATCTTTAAAATCTTGATTTTTAGTTAGGAGAGCAATTAGATCAGCCAATTTTTGTCCACCAACTAAGCCGGTTTTAGGAAAAACAAAATCTATAATATGTTTTAATTTTAAACTGCAGGCTAATCCTTCCAATAACTTAAAATCTACTCCTGCTGCATACAAGGCCCCAATCATTCCCCCAGCGCTGGTACCTGCAATCAAATCTATAGGAATTTTATTTTCTTGAAGAACCTGAATTACGCCTATATGGGCCAAACCTCTTACCGAGCCTGCACCCAAAGCTAAACCAAGTTTAGGACGATCTGATATCAACTAGCACTCCCCCTCATCTTCATTATAAAATACGCAACTGCTTTTATGTCGAAAATTTCGCAACCAAGAATAATAACTAGATTCGTTATATTTTTAAATTACTAAAAATATATTGCAATAAGTAAGAATAATAATTAATTATTGAATTGAGGTGGCAGATTTGTGGATACAACCACATAAATTTAGATCTGCTTTGAATCATTGGGGAATATTCGGTTTAGTTTTTCTAATAATTCTCTTTATTATTTGTCTAGTCATCTATCCTCAGCAATCTTATGAAGCTTCTGTGGAAGGTTTGAAACTTTGGTGGGAAATAGTACTTCCTGCTTCCTTGCCTTTTTTTATCGGCTCCCAACTCTTAATAGGTTTAGGAGCTGTTCACTTTTTAAGTGTAATCCTATCCCCCATAATGCGGCCATTATTCAATGTCCCGGGAGCAGGCGCATTTGCTCTAGCTATGGGTATATCTTCGGGGAACCCTTTAGGCGGGGTAGTAACAGCAGAACTTAGAAAGAAAAATCTCTGTTCAAAAACAGAAGGAGAAAGATTGCTAAGTTTCACTAATAATGCAAATCTATTATTTATGAGTGGAGCTGTAGCTGTCGGAATATTCAAACAACCGGAATTAGGAATAATCTTTGCTATAATTCATTATTCCGCTACTTTAGGTACAGCCTTTATCTATAAATTTTACAAGTTTAGAAATCATGGCTCTACAAATTCAGAAACAAATGAAGAAGGATATCTACTCAAGGCCGTAAAATCTCTTCAAAAAGCTCGAAAGGATGATGGTCGAGCTTTTGGTAAGCTTCTTGGAGATGCAGTTAACAAATCTCTTTCCACTCTACTCATGATCGGTGGATTTATTGTCTTATTTTCCGTCTTAATCAGAATTTTATCTATTTCCGGGTTAATGAATATTTTAGCTGAATTACTTTCTCCTTTACTTACCACACTAGGATTTGATAAAGAATTAGCAAAACCAATAATAAGCAGTTTTTTTGAAATTACAAACGGAATAAAATTAATTAGTTTATCAACTGCACCATTAGAACAACAAATTCTAGTAACCTGCGCTGTAATATCCTGGAGCGGCCTTTCCATTCAAAGCCAAGTAGCAAGCGTAATAGCAGATACTGATCTCAGTATTATTCCCTACCTTTTTTCCCGAATCATTCATGCTTTTCTATCCTTCCTATTCAGTTATATCATTATCAAATATACAAATTTATTAAACCATTTGAAATCGGTGAGCCCAGTATTCGCCGAAGGAGCAAAGAGCATCATCACCAGTAACTGGTTAAGTAATTTTTGGTTTGGCTTTAACCAATTAACAGTCATACTTGTCTTTTTGTTCCTCCTTGCTGTGCTCAGTGCTTCCATAATTACTTGTAAAAATTTATTTCTAAACATAAAAAAAAGCAATAGGTAGCCAGCAAGCTACCTAGTAATCTTTCGTAATTCTTCTTTACCCTTACGCACTGTTTCTAAAGTTTTAAGCAAATTCTGTTCCAAAGTTTCTAAAATTTCATGAGCGTATTCATTAGAACCTACTCTAATTTCGTGGGCCAATTGCTTTGCTTTCTCAATAATTTCCTCAGCATGCTGTTGAGCTTTTTTGCTAATTTCATGCTCATCAGAAGCTTTTTCCGCTCTCAGTTTAGCTTCAGCAATAATCCTTTCTCCTTCCCGCTGAGCTTCAGCAATAAGCTGTTGTTTTTCCTGCAAGATTTTTTCTGCTTGTCTAAATGCCTCAGGAAATAAAGACCTTATTCTGTCAATATATGAATATAGCTCGTCCGCATCAATTATTCTTTTATCCGAAAAAGGCATTCTTTTACTATCCTCGATAAAAATCTCTAATTGGTCTAATAAATTCATAATTTCCATTTCTACTCCTCCCCCATTTGATGGAAATTACTCCCCAACTAATTCAGTATAAAAACTGATTTGAGTAGATCCGTAAGTTCTCTGATCAAACATAACAAACTTGCCAAATTTCTCTTCAAGTTGCTCATCCCGATGATGTTCAATAATAATCATACCGCTAGGATTAATTATATCTACCTTTTCTATAGCTACTAGAGTAGGATTAATCAAACCCTGCTTATACGGAGGATCTAAAAAAATAAAATCAAATTTTTTTTTCTTCCGGCCTAACAATTTTATCCCAACCACCGCATCAACTTTCAAAATTTCTGCCTGATTAGCAAAACCGAGATTAGTTAAATTTTCCAGGATAATTTTCGCATTTCTTTTATCCTTTTCCACAAAAACAGCATGACTTACGCCCCGACTTAAAGCTTCTATACCTATGTTACCGGTACCGGCAAATAAATCTAAGAACGATTTATTATGAAATCCACTATTATGAGCAATAATATTAAATAGTGATTCTTTTACTTGGTCAGCAGTTGGCCTAACATTCCAAGTTTTAGGTGAAATCAATTTCCTGCCTTTTGCTGTACCGGAAATAATGCGCATCGGGCTGCACCTCTGATTTCTAAATTAATAGCTCCTATAATTTTTAAGAATATATTACCATATAATTGCATCTAATACCAGTAAAAAAGCACAAACCTATAAAATCTATTAAAAATAAAAATTTTTAACTTGTATATTTTATTTTTTATTTGGATATCATATTTAATGAACAAAACCTAAAAGAAATTTTAAATTTCTCCCCATAGCTCTTCTCCGGTTTCTCCTCTCCCACAGCAGACGACAGCAGGATTTT
>DUMD01000131.1 GCA_012840065.1 Clostridia bacterium | reverse complement strand
TCACTTAAATCTAGGGATTTAGCTCGGGAACGGATGTAAGTAAAACCAGCTTGGGCCGATTCTTTCATTACATCACCTAGCTTGCCGGTCAGAATAAGCTTTCCAGTACCTTTAACAACAGTTGTTTCAATTGCTAAAGTATCACCTCCTGTTTCTGTCCAAGCTAATCCTGTAGCCACCCCTACTTCATCCTCCAATTCAGCAGTCCCAAAACGATAACGAGGAACTCCTAAATAATGATGAAGGTTTTGATTAGTAATTCTTATTTTTTCCGTTTTACCTTCCACCACAAGCTTAGCTATCTTGCGGCAGATGGATCCAATTTCCCGTTCCAGGTTTCTTACCCCGGCTTCCCGGGTATATTCCCTGATAATTTTGAGAATGGTTCCTTCTGAAATACTTACCATTGTTTTATCCAGACCATGTTCTTTTAACTGTTTGGGCAAAAGATGCTTTGTAGCAATTTTAAGTTTTTCTTCTTCCGTATAACCAGGTAAATAAATGACTTCCATTCGATCCAATAAAGGTTTGGGTATATTATAAGTAGAGTTAGCCGTAGCAATAAATAGAACATTTGATAAGTCGAAAGGAAGTTCAATATAATGATCGCTGAAACTGTTATTTTGCTCCGGATCAAGCACTTCTAACAGAGCAGAGGAAGGATCTCCCCTAAAATCCATACTCATCTTATCGACTTCGTCTAAAAGAAAAACCGGGTTTTTTGAACCTGCCTGCCGCATAGCCTGGATTATCCGTCCCGGCATTGCCCCTACATAAGTTCTCCTATGTCCTCTTATTTCAGCCTCATCCCTCACTCCGCCTAAAGATATGCGTACAAATTTTCTTTCCATTGACCTGGCAACAGAACGGGCAAGGGATGTTTTTCCTACTCCTGGCGGTCCCACTAAACAAAGAATCGGGCTTTTCATTTTATTGGCTAATTTTCTCACAGCCAGATATTCTAAAATTCGTTCTTTAACTTTCTTAAGCCCATAGTGGTCCTCGTCTAAAATTGCCTGGGCAATCTTTATATCAATTCTATCTTCCGTATATTCGTTCCAAGGCAAAGAAATAATCCAATCAAGATAGTTACGTACCACCACTGCTTCGGCAGACATAGCCGGCATTTTTTCCAATCGATTTACCTCTCTAAGCACCTTTTCTTCCAATTCAGGTTTTAAGTTTAAATTAATTATTTTTTCTCTTAATTCGTCCAATTCTGCAATTCTGTCGTCTTTTTCCCCCAATTCTTTCTGAATTGCTTTCAACTGTTCCCGCAGATAATATTCTTTCTGAGTTTTTTCCATTTGCTTTCTTACTCTAAGATTGATCTTCCGTTCAATTTCCAGAATTTCTATTTCTCTAGCCAAAATCTTGTTGAGTTTATCCAGTCTGACCTCTACTGAAAAGGCCTCTAAAATTTCTTGTTTATCTTTTATTTTTAAAGTTAAGTGGGAAGCAATAATATCTGCCAACCTGCCAGGCTCCTCTATAGTTGCCACAGAAACAAGGGTTTCAGGTGGTATTTTTTTGTTAATTTTTATATACTGTTCAAATTGGTAAATTACACTCCTCATTAAAGCTTCTATAGCGGTATTTTTTTCTTCCTGTTCCTCATATTCTTCTACCAAAGCTATGTAGAATGGATCATTACTGATATATTCTTTTATTCTGGCCCTGGCAATTCCCTCCACTAAAACCTTGATCGTACCACCCGGAATCTTTAAAAGTTGCTTAATTTCCGCAACCGTCCCTACGCTATAAATATCTTCCGGACTAGGTTCATCTGTTTTAGCGTCCTTTTGACTTACTAATAAAATCATTCTTTCCTCAATCAAAGCCTGTTCCAAAGCTTTGATTGATTTTTCCCTTCCTACATCTAGGTGAATCATCATATATGGAAAAACAAGGACACCCCTTAAAGGCAATACAGGAATTTCCTTGGTTTTCTTTACGTCAAAACTTTCCATGGCAAACCAGACACCTCCTTGCTGCTAACCTTGAAAGCATTTCTAGTTGACTAAATTTACCGGTAAAAGGTGTAAAAACTTAGTAATATTGTAAACTTCTCTTTAGCAAATTGTCAACAAAAACCCCGTTACCGTCAAAGTAACGAGGCAGAAAAGGCTAATTATAATTAGAAGCGCTCAATACTTCTACTTGAGTCAAAGGAATATTTACATAGGACTGAGCTTCTTCAGAACGTAAAGCATGCCTAAAAACTTCGCTTAAACTTTCTACAGGAATAATTTCTATCCCTTCCCAACCGGCAAAAATTTCCTGATAATTATCTTTAGGAATCAAAACCTTTGTAACTCCAGCCTGTTTTGCCGCCTCAATTTTTGCTACCACCCCTCCAACCGGTTTCACTAAACCACGAATTGATAACTCCCCAGTCATAGCTACCCTATTATCAACAGGAATTTTTTTGATTGCAGAATAAATAGCCGTTGCAATTGTCACTCCGGCGGAAGGTCCGTCAATAGGCGTACCTCCTGGGAAATTGACATGAATATAATAATTATTTAAATCTAGACCCAAAAGTCCATATAAATTCGTTAATACATTTTCTACCGATCCTTTAGCCATACTTTTGCGCCTCATTTTTTTGCCGGCTCCCCCTACTTCTTCCTCCTCTATCACACCTGTTATAATAAATTTTCCCTTACCTTCCTGGACTGGATAAGCCGTAGCTTCCACTTCAATTAACGTTCCAATATTAGGGCCCAAAACCGCCATGCCATTTACTACCCCGATTTGAGGCGCTGGCTCTACTTTTTTCTCCGGCCGGGGAACATATTGGCCAGTATTAACTACCCATTCCACAATTCTTTGAGTTATGGTTTTTTCCCCATTAGTCAAGGAAACACCGGCAGCAATTTGAATTATATTCACTGCATCCCTTCCATTATTAGCATAACGTTTAACTACTTCAATAGCTTTATCTTCAATAGGAAAATTTACTTTTTTTGCAGCATTACTAGCAATAATCCCTATTTCCTCCGGAGTAAGCGGACGGAAAAATATTTCCACACAACGGGAGCGAATTGCTGGAGGAATATCCTGAGGCATGCGAGTGGTCGCTCCAACTAAACGAAAATCAGCGGGCAATCCATGTTGAAAAATATCGTGAATATGCTGGGGTATATTCTCATCTTCGGAACTATAATAAGCACTTTCCAAAAAAACTTTCCGATCTTCCAGCACCTTTAACAATTTATTAATTTGAATAGGATGAAGCTCTCCAATCTCATCAATAAATAAAATTCCCCCATGAGCCTTAGTTACAGCTCCAGGCTTGGGTTGGGGAATACCTGCCGCACCAAGGGGACCAGCCCCTTGATAGATAGGATCATGAACAGAACCGATCAAAGGATCCGCAATCCCCCGGTCATCAAAACGGGCAGTGGTAGCATCAATTTCTACAAACTTTGCCTCTTCAGTAAAGGGAGAAAGCTCGTTTTTTTTAGCCTCCTCTAAAACAAGTCTAGCAGCAGCCGTTTTTCCTACCCCGGGAGGCCCATAAATAATAACATGTTGGGGATTAGGTCCACAGAGAGCAGCTCTCAGGGCTTTAATCCCCTCCTCTTGGCCAATAATATCACTAAACTTTCTTGGTCTGGTTTTTTCAGCCAAAGGTTCCGTAAGTTTAATTGATCTCAGTTTTTCCAGCTTCTCCATTTCCTTTTTTGATTCTCTTTGAACAACCGTTTTATTCCCTTTTTGATCTTTTAAAAGAGACCAAAGATAAATGATAATCCCCATTATTAACATTATCTGAAGCATGCTGGCAGCATTCCCTGTTCTATCCATAATAAGGTAGTACCTCCTTTATGAACAAAGTTCTTGGACTCAGTCATTTTCAGCTCAAATAATCAATCTATTGGAAACTATACAGTTAACTGGCTGATAAAAACAACATTTGTTGTGTTTAATGATATTATTTTCTTTCCTAAAAGTTTTTATCCGATGACTGTTAATTCCTGTTTTTGTCACTAAAAAGTAAAAGCGCTAATTAAGCGCTTTTACTATAATTTACTATAGAATTATATATAATTATTTTGTTTCAAAGATATTTTTAAAACCTTAGAAATTGCAGAGGCAAGTAAACCACCTAAAATCGCAGCTGGTAATTGATGGCTTTGCCCGGAAAATACAACGCTAAAGGCATTCCCAGTAATTAAAATCATAGAAGAAACAATGATGAGCGTTTTGATTAAAGAAGCCAGACCAATACCCACATACTGATTATAACGATTTAAAATACTAAACAGCACTACATAAACCACATTTCCTGCAGCAATAAAAGGAATAAAAATTGGTTTTCCAGCAATACCAAAAAGAAATGCTGTAAAGGGGGTAATCAAGCCAATAGTTGCTCCCCAAGCAGTCCCCAAAACCTGATAAGCAATAAGCAAAATAGCGTTAACAGCTATCCCAGTCAAAATCTTAGGTAAACCGATCATCTGAACCACGACAGTAAGTGCCAATAAAATCCCCATAGTCGTTAAATACTTAATTTTCACTCGTTAGCACTTCCTCTCTTTAATTTTAATCTTAGGCAAACTTTTATTCTTTACTCCAAACAAAATTATATTATTTTAATTCCCAAACAAAACGCTCGATCCTTTCTAAACCTTGCTTTATTTTTTCAAAGGAAGTTGCATAAGATAAGCGAATATGATTGTCATTACCAAAGGCAATTCCCGGTATTACAGCAACTCTGGCCTTCTGTAAAAGCAATTCTGCAAAACTCAACGAGCCTTTTATTTCCTGATCATTATGCTTCTTTCCTATTAATCCACTTATATTAGGAAAGACATAGAAAGCGCCCGGAGGACAAGAACACTCTATTCCTGGCATACCATTTAACTTTTCCACCATATAATCACGACGCTTCTTAAATTCCTGAACCATTATTCTAACAAAAGCTTGGTCTCCTAAAAGAGCATCAACAGAAGCTTTTTGAGCGAAAGATGTAGGGTTTGACGTGCTGTGGCTCTGCAGATCAGTAATAGCTTTAATAATCGTTTCCTCCCCAACAGCATAACCTATTCTCCAGCCAGTCATGGAATAAGTTTTAGACACTCCATTTACAATGATGGTTTGCTGCTTAATCTCTTCGCCTAAAGCTGCAATGCTCTTAAAAGACCTTCCATCATAGATTATTTCATTATAAATTTCGTCTGATATTATATAAAAACCATATTCCAAGGCTAAACGAGCAATCTCTAACAATTGTTCCTCATTATAAATTGCCCCCGTTGGATTGCTTGGACTATTCAGAATTAAAGCACGGGTTTTTGGAGTGATAGTTTTCCGCAACTTCTCCGGAGTAAGAATAAAGCCTTCACTTTCAGTAGTTTCTACAATCACTGGGTTTCCCTCTGCCAGCTTTATTTGTTCAGGATAGCTTACCCAATAAGGAGCCGGAACGATCACCTCGTCCCCCGGGTCAAGAATAACCTGAAAAATGTTATATAAAGCATGTTTAGCACCAGAACAAATTACCACTTGGCTTGGTTTATAAATTAACCCTTGACTGCCTTTCAAATAAACACATACTGCCTGCCTTAACTCCTCTATCCCGGCAGCCGGTGTATATTTTGTAAAACCTTGCTCAATAGCGGCTATAGCAGATTGTTTAATATGTTCTGGAGTGTCAAAGTCCGGCTCTCCTGCACCAAAACCAATTATATCTATTCCTTGTTTCTGCATTTCTTTAGCTTTAGCCGTAATTGCCAGTGTAGGAGAGGGACTAATGGCAGCTGCCCTCTTTGCCAGTCGCATTTTTTCTCCTCCTTTTATACAAATCTGTACTTTATTATATTACATTCTCAGCTGGTTTTACACAAAAAAACTTTTTTCTCCCTAGTTTATCATTTTTGTTGAAAATTCTTTTAAACTCTATTTTACGGCTGGAATCTAAGTTATAATTTAGATACAACTTTCCTGAATCAAATTAAGAAATGGAGGAGAAATATGAAGCTAAAAAAATTTTTTCTGTTTTTTATCCTTAACCTAATAATATTTTTGGCAGCAGGATGCGGAAGCCAAAGAGTTAATCCAAATCAAGCCAATAGTAATTTGCCTGATGATCAGTTGGAAGCCAAACAAGAAGAAATTGATTTAGTTAAAATTAAACCTAATGAATTAGGCAGGATAATGATTTTAATGTACCACCAAATTTCCCCCAAAGAAGGAGAATGGTCAAGAACACCGGAAAATTTCCGCCGGGATTTACAGAGATTATACGACAATGGATATAGGCTTATTAGCCTTAAAGATTATCTAAATAATAATATTGATGTTCCAGCAGGCTTTACCCCCGTAATTCTTACTTTCGATGACAGTCCGGCTAATCAGTTTAAATACATCGAAGAAAATGGTGAGCTGGTAATTGACCCTAATTGTGCAGTAGGTATCATTACTGAATTTGCTAAATCCCACCCGGACTTTGGAACAGCCGCAACTTTTTATATTAATTTTCCTGCTTCTGCCTTTGGGCAAAAAGGATACACCGCCAGAAAACTAGTCCAACTAGCAGAATT
>DUMD01000130.1 GCA_012840065.1 Clostridia bacterium | reverse complement strand
AGCCGTAAGGCAGATTTGGTGCAATTCCAAACCCGACAGTTATAGTCTGGATGGGAGAGGGTAAAGGTTAGCAAAGGCTAGGAGAGTATTCCACTAGTCTATCGGTATTGTTGTTAGACTGTTGTTAGAAGTGGTTTTTAGTTTTTCCTAGTTCCTTTGGTTTGCTATTGCTGCGTAAAAAAACACCTCGAGGGTTTATCTTTGGGGTGTTTTT
Source organism: Clostridia bacterium (assembly GCA_012840065.1). Classification (GTDB taxonomy): domain Bacteria; phylum Bacillota; class DUMD01; order DUMD01; family DUMD01; genus DUMD01. The sequence continues at coordinate 12,914 of DUMD01000130.1, read as the reverse complement.
TGTGTTTTTATTGGACATTTTAAACTTAAAAGCTGAAGCTGGAAGGTGGTCTGATGATAAATAAAATGGATTTAACATATATGAAGATGGCTTTAGACCTTGCGGCTAAAGCCAAAGGCAGAACTTCTCCCAATCCTATGGTTGGTGCAGTTCTAGTTAAAAATAATAAAATTGTTGGTTCAGGCTATCATCATTTTGCTGGAGCTCCCCATGCTGAAGTAGAAGCAATAAAGGCTGCTGGTCAGGAAGCAGTTGATTCTACCTTATATGTAAATTTGGAACCATGTAATCACTATGGTAGAACTCCTCCTTGTACGGAAAAAATAATAGCTGCGGGAATAAAAAGGGTTGTAATTGCCCATCTGGATCCTAATCCTTTGGTTTCCGGTCAGGGGATTGAGAGGTTGAAAAAAAATGGCATTGTAGTTGAAACCGGCATATTGGAAGAGGAAGCAAAAAAACTCAATGAGGTGTATATCAAATATATTACAACTGGAAGACCTTTTGTTTTATTAAAGGGTGCTATGAGTTTAGATGGCAAAATTGCAACAAGAACAGGGCATTCCAGTTGGATTACTGGAGAACGGGCTAGACTTAAAGTACATGAGTTACGCAATGAATATGACGGTATTTTAGTTGGTATTGGAACAGTTCTAGCTGATGATCCTCAGCTTACATCAAGGTTGCCTAATTACGATAATAGGGATCCTATAAGGATAATTCTAGATTCACAATGTAGAATTCCTTTAACGGCGAGAGTATTAAACCAGAAATCCAAAGCAGAAACTATAGTTGTGGTTTCTCCTCAAGCAAGTAAAGATAAACTAGAAAAAATAAAAGAATTGGGAGCTAGAATCTTAGTTGTTCCTGAAAGAGATGGTTTGCTTGACCTGGAAGTTTTAATAGATGAATTAGGAAAAATGCAAATAACTAGTTTAATGGTTGAAGGAGGTGCGAGGGTAAATGGATCTTTTTTAGCAAAGGGTTTGGTGGATAAAATTTATCTGTTTCTGGCGCCCAAAATTATTGGAGGTAATAATTCTTTATCTTTGATAGAGGGATGGGGAGTAGACAGAGTTGAACAGTCTATTAAGCTTAAGGAACTGTCAGTTGAAATATTTGGAGATGATCTAGGGATTATTGGTTACCCGGTTTAAGGAAGAGGGTGGTTTAATGTTTACTGGTTTGGTTGAAGAATTGGCTATAGTTAAAAAAATTGAAAGAGGAGCAGCTTCTATTCGTCTTACAATTGAGGCAAAGAAGATTTTAAAAGATGTAAGGCTTGGAGATAGCATAGCAGTAAATGGTGTTTGTCTGACTGTTACGGATTTTACTTCTACTACTTTTACTGCAGATGTGATGCCCGAAACAATGAGAAAAACCAGTTTGAGTATTTTAAAAGCCGGAAGTTTAGTTAATGTGGAGAGAGCTCTTAGTTTTGGTTCCAGATTAGGAGGCCATCTTGTGACCGGCCATATTGATGGGGTAGGACACATAAAAGGCAAGAAGAGGGAGGATATAGCAGTCGTATTTACAATTGATACGACCGGCATACCTGATAAATATTTTATTCCTAAAGGAGCTGTTGCTATAGATGGAATAAGCTTAACGATAGTAGATTTGTTTCCGAATGGTTTATCAGTGTCGATAATTCCTCATACTTTTAAAGAAACGACTTTAGGTTACAAAACAATTGGAGACCCGGTAAACATAGAAGGGGATATAATTGGGAAATATGTTTTGAGGCATTTGGAGTTGAGAGGCCTAGAAAATATTAAGAATAAGAAGGATCAGGGTATTTCTCTTGAATATTTGGGCGAACACGGATTTTTATAATAAATATTATAGGTGAGGAGTGAAAAGGATGAGTTTTACTTTTAATACTATTGAAGAAGCCCTTGAGGATATTAAACAGGGAAAAATGATTATTGTGGTAGATGATGAGGATAGGGAAAATGAAGGGGATTTAGTTATGGCTGCTGAGAAGGTTACTCCTGAGGCGATAAATTTTATGATTACCCATGGCCGGGGTTTGGTTTGTTTACCAATGACAGGAGAAAGATTAGAAGAACTTGGTCTTCCTCAAATGGTGGAAGAGAACTCCGAATCGATGCGAACAGCTTTTACAGTTTCTATCGATTCTAAATATCGAGCAACTACCGGTATATCAGCTTATGATCGCTGTGAAACTATTAGGGTAGCTATTGACCCTAAAACTGTTCCTGATGATCTTAACCGGCCGGGTCATGTTTTTCCTTTAAGGGCTAGGGAAGGCGGAGTGTTAAAAAGAGCAGGTCATACAGAGGCGGCTGTTGACTTGGCGAGATTGGCAGGACTATATCCTGCTGGCGTGATTTGTGAAATTATTAATCCCGACGGTACAATGGCCAGAGTTCCTGAACTGATGGAATTTGCTAGAACACATGGATTAAAAATAATTACAATAGCAGATTTAATTAAATATAGGATAAAAAGAGATAAGTATATAAAAAGAGTTGATCTGGCTGAGTTACCAACTAAATATGGGAAATTTAAAGCCGTGGCCTATGAGAGCGAATTAGATGATAATTGTCATCTAGCTTTGATTAAAGGGGATTTATCTTCAGTGGAAGCACCTTTAGTTAGGGTTCATTCTGAATGCCTAACAGGGGATGTTTTTGGTTCTTTTAGGTGTGATTGTGGTGAACAACTTGCTGCAGCACTTAAAAGGATTGAAAAGGAAGGAGTCGGTGTTCTCCTTTATATGCGGCAGGAAGGGAGAGGTATTGGTCTAGCTAATAAAATTAGAGCTTATCGGCTTCAAGATATTGGATACGATACTGTTGAGGCAAATGAACAACTTGGTTTCCCGGCAGATTTACGGGACTACGGGGTGGGGGCTCAAATTTTAGCTGATTTAGGAATTACTAAAATGAGATTATTAACAAATAATCCAAGAAAAATAAAAGGTTTACAAGGTTATGGCCTGGAAGTGGTGGAAAGGGTACCCATTGAAATGGAATCTCGAAAAGAAAATATAAAATATCTGTCCACTAAAAAAACCAAGTTAGGTCATCTTTTTACAGAAATTTCTGCTGATTAGGAAGTAAGGCCTTACTAACAAATATTAAATATGGAAGGAGTATAGGGGATGAAAAACTACGAAGGGAATTTAATAGCTAAAGGTTTGCGGTTTGGAATAGTTGTTGGAAGGTTTAATGAGTTTATTACCAGTAAATTGCTTAGTGGAGCTTTGGATGCTTTAAACCGACACGGAGCAGAGGAGGATGATATTTCTATTGCTTGGGTACCTGGGGCATTTGAAATTCCTTTAGTGGCTAAAAAAATGGCAGCTAGCAAAAAATACGATGCTATAATTTGTTTAGGGGCAGTAATAAGGGGAGCCACTCCTCATTTTGATTTTGTTTCCAGCGAAGTAGCAAAGGGAGTAGCCCAGGTTAATCTTTTAATGGAGGTGCCTACTGTTTTTGGCATAATAACTGCTGATACTCTAGAACAAGCAATTGAACGGGCAGGTACTAAGGCTGGAAACAAAGGCTGGGATGCGGCAGTCAGTGCGATAGAAATGGCTAATCTGCTTAGAGTAATTTAAGGTTATGGGGGTAGTATATGAGAGAAAAGATAGGATTGATTAGTAGTTTTGTGATTGATGGTTATGTTGGTTTAAGAGCTGCTGTTCCTGCGGTTCAAATCTTAGGTGCTTATCCTTTAGTTGTTCCTACAGTTATTTATACAACCCATGCGGGGGTAAGAGGTGCAAAAGGAGAAGTAATAAACAGCAGTATTTTAGATTTTTCTTTAGCCTATTTGTTTGAAAAAAAGTTAAACTGTCTTATCACCGGTTTTTTGGGTACTGAGCTGATTGGCAAAAAAGTGTTAGAATATCTAGAAGAAATGAAAAGAAAAAAAATAGAAACTAAAATTATCGTTGATCCGATTTTAGGAGACTTTCCTAAGGGATTATATGTTTCTCCTGTATTGGCTGAGTTAACCAAGGAAAAACTAATAAAATTAGCTTATGCCATTACTCCCAATAAATATGAGGCCCAATATCTATCCGGTATGGAGATTAAAGATAAGAAAAGTGCTTTAGAGGTAGTTCTATCTCTCCATAGTTTAGGGCCGGAAGTGGTTGTTATTACTAGTTACAGGATAGATTATGATAAAAAAAGAATTTACGATTTGGTTTCTTTTGGTCGGAAGGTATATGAAATCAGTTGTCCCCTTATAACTGATAAAAGTACTTCGGGGGCTGGGGACATGTATAGTGCTCTTTTGGGTGTTTTGCTGAGTCAAAGATTTGAGCCTTATTTAGCAGCGGCTGTTAGTTCTGCTCTTGTTAACCGTTCTGTTTTTTTAGCTAATCAGATGGGTGGAGGAAGTGTAAATCCAATTGATAGTTTAACTCCTTTTATTTCCTACTTTGATTTGAAACGGTCTGAAGAAGAAATTAAACAATTCTTGGCTAGTTTGGATGTAACTATTATTCCTTTATAATGAATAATTGGATTGATATTTTATATTTTTGGTCCCAAAAATCTGACAGATGAATATACTACTAAGGAAAAGAAGTAAATAGTTTCTTAGGGTCAGATTGAAGGGGGGACAGTTAGGTGAAGGTTTTTACATTTAAACTTCCAAATTCACTAAGCAAGGTGGTTTTAGTTTTTCTTAAAATTTTTAGTCGATCCAAAGAATAAAATATAATATATTTGGGGATAAGCGAATGAATTGCTTATCCTTTTTTGTTTAAATTTTGTTACGTATGTTTAGGTATGTTATAATAAAAAAAATTTTATATTTTTTGGAGGTTAGATCATGAAAGTTCTTGCACAAGGAAATAGCTATCTAGTCCAAGCTACAGCTGCTGGAGGTAAAATTAGGGGAGTAGCAGCGGTTACAACGGAAATAGTGGAAGAAATAAGAAGAATTCATGATACTTTTCCAACTGCAACGGCTGCCTTAGGCCGTACTATTTCAGGTACTGTTTTGTTATCTGCCAGCCTTAAAGGAAATGAGAAAGTTACGGTAAGAGTTATAGGTGATGGTCCAATTGGAGGGATTATTGCGGATGTGGACAGTGAAGGTGCGGTAAGGGGATATGTGCAGAATCCTCATCTTGATTTACCATTGAATGAGAAAGGGAAACTAGCCGTTGGTGAAGCTGTGGGTAAGAATGGTTATTTGTATGTAACAAAGGATTTAGGTTTAAAGGAACCTTACAACAGCTCTTGCCAATTGGTATCAGGAGAAATAGGAGACGATTTTGCTGCTTATCTTTATTATTCCGAACAAATTCCCTCTGCGGTAGGAGTTGGGGTGTTGGTTAACCCTGATTTTTCTGTGCAGGCTGCTGGGGGGTATCTTATCCAGTTGCTTCCGGAAACGGATAAAAATTTAATGGAAGAAATGGATGCTCGAATTACTAACCTGGATTCAGTAACAAAGATGTTATCAGAGGGAGCAAGCGGGGAAGAAATACTTTCTAGAATTTTTGCAGGGTATGATCCAGTTTTTTATGACCGGAAGCCGTTGGCTTTTAAGTGCCGCTGTTCGAGAGAAAGATTGGAACAAATCTTAATAACTTTAGGGGAGAAAGAGATTAAAGATATGATTGAAGAACAAAATGGCGCGGAATTAAAATGCCATTTTTGCAATCGGGTTTATACTTTTTCCAAAGAAGATTTAACAAAGCTTTTAGAACAGATGTAAAAAAATAAAAAAGCGCTAAATTGCGCTTTTTATACTGCTCTGGTAACACGGTTAGATTTTAGACAGTTTGTACATACTTTAAGTCTTTGAGGTGTACCATTTATTAAGACTTTGACTTTTTGAATATTAGGTAGCCACCGTCTTTTGGTTTTTCGATTGGAGTGGCTGACATTGTTGCCAGATTTAGGACCTTTACCGCAGACTTCACAACGTTGTGCCATTGAATCCACCTCCTTTTTTTGATACGGCCTATCTATGCAGTAAACCGGCTAACTCAACAAAGTACGCTAATATTTTAGCATACTTTATTTATTGTTTGCAATGTAATTTTTCTTGGTCTTGGCAGACAGTAATTTTGCCAAATTCAGATTTTATGAATAAGGTAAAGGAATTAAACTAATAATATGGAAATATATTATAATATTGGCAAGATAGAATAGATTATAGCCTGTTTATAGAGTTTAGTCAAAGGGCATTAAAGTTTCCTTGATATTTTGGAAAGCATGGGGCTGGATATTTTTTTATTGTTTAAATACCTAAAAAAGAGTAGCAGAGGATTATGAAATTGCTGTAGAAAAATTTAGAAAATGGTTTAAGGGATTTGAATTTAATTGTTGTAAAAAATATGAGCTTGATTTAAGATAAATTGCAAGTGGTAACTGGGTGAAGAATTTAAGAAAAGGAGGAACGTGGATGGCCAAAGAGATCGTAAATGAGTATGGTAAAATAGTGATTTCGGAAGAGGTAGTAGCTACTATAGCGGGAATAGCAGCAATTGAATGTTATGGCTTGGCGGGAATGGTTTCAAGGAAAATGCTTAAAGACGGGATAGTGGAACTTTTGGGCAAAGAAAATTTGAGTAGGGGAGTGGAAGTGCGTTTTATCGATGATCAGACTGTGATAGATTTATATATAATTGTAAGTTATGGGGTGAGAATTTCAGAGGTAGCTCACAATATAATCGATAAGGTAGCGTATACCGTTCAGAAAGTATTAGGCATTGAAGTTGCCAAAGTTAATATTAACGTACAAGGAGTCAAAGTAAGTAACGACAAGTAAAGGGGGAACCGTGTGTGGACGTTAATTATATAGATGGAGTACTGCTAAAAAATCTTGTTACTGCAGGTGCAAATAATTTACAAGCTAATAAACAAATAGTTGATGCTTTAAATGTGTTCCCTGTTCCTGATGGAGATACCGGAACCAATATGTTTTTATCTATTCAGTCTGCAGTAAAGGAAGCACAGAAAGTAGATTCAAATAATGTGGGTAAAGTGGCTGAAGCTATTGCTTTTGGTGCGTTAATGGGAGCAAGGGGAAATTCAGGGGTTATTTTATCACAATTATTTAGAGGTTTTGCTAAGAGTGTGGAAAATAAAGAGCGTCTAAATGCCCTTGATTTGGCTTATGCTTGGCAGGAAGGGGTAAAAACAGCCTATAAAGCGGTAATGAGACCGGTGGAGGGGACTATTCTTACAGTATCAAGAGAAGGAGCAAAGGCTGCTTTCCAGGCTGCTAAAAGAGGGGCTAGTATCCGTGAGGTTTGGGAAGCATGTTTAGCAGCGGCTGAATTGACTTTGCTTAAAACTCCGGAAATGCTTCCGCAGCTTAAACAGGCCAATGTTGTTGATGCCGGAGGAAAAGGATATTGCTTTATCTTGCAGGGCGGCTTAAGATTTCTTGAAGGTAAGGGAGAACAAATAAGCGTACATGAAGAAGCGGTTGTTTCTGAAGATGCGGATGCGGTGCAAGCGGAAATTGAGGAAGCTGACATTCCCTTCCAATATTGTACTGAGTTTTTGCTTAGAGGAGTTAATTTACCGGTGGAGGGTATTAAGAAAGAATTGGCCGGGTACGGCGATTCTCTTTTAGTAGTTGGAACTCCCGAATTGCTAAAAATACATGTTCATTCCAATAGTCCTGGTTTAGTTCTTGATTATTGCTGTAGGTTTGGGGAACTGGATGAGATTAACATCAATAATATGAAAATTCAAAACAGAAGACTGGCTAAAACGGATGAAATTGAAAAAGAAGAACAGAAAAATGAAGTCAAAGAAACAGGTATTATTGCTGTAGCTGTAGGGCAAGGTTTGATTGAGGTATTTAAAAGTTTAGGTGTAGATTATGTTGTGGAAGGGGGACAGACAGTAAACCCCAGTACCGAAGAATTATTAACTGCTGTTAATTCGGTAAATGCGAAAAATGTAGTTATTCTGCCGAATAATAGTAATATAATTTTAGCGGCTGAACAGGTTAAGGAGATGACTGATAAAAATGTTTTGGTTATTCCCAGCAAGACCTTTCCTCAGGGTATGTCTGCAATGTTAGCTTATAATCCGGAAAACAGTTTGCCTAGAAATGAGGAAGCTATGAGATCAGCTTTAGAAAATGTAAAAACAGGCGAAGTAACTTATGCTGTGAGAGATTCGATTTTTGATGGGGTAGAGATTAAGCAAGGTGATTATATTGGGCTTTATAATGGTCGAATCCAGACTTCCGGCCGGAATAAACAAGATGTTGCTTTAAAATTGTTAGAGGAAATGGTTGATTCTGATTCCGAGCTAGTCACTATTTTTTATGGAGAAGAAATTGAAAAAGATGAAGTAGAAAACCTGGTTGATCAAATAAAAATAAAATATTCGGATTTGGAAACTGAAGTGGTTTATGGTGGGCAGCCTTTATACTATTACATTTTTTCGGTGGAATAGAGTCATAAAAATTTAGCGGGGAGTGTTCTAGATGTCCAGAATAAAAATTGTGACCGATAGTAGTTCTGATCTTTCTTTAGAAGTAAGGCAAAAATATGATATTAGAGCTGTTCCGTTGAAAATTTTTTTTGGAGAAAAAATGTATCTTGACGGAGTTAATCTTACTCCAACCCAATTTTATGAAGAACTTGCTAAATCCAGTGTTATGCCTTCTACTTCTCAGCCATCTCCCGGGGATTTTGTAAAGGTTTATCAAGAGTTAGGACAAGAAGCCGATAGCATTATTTCTATTCATATGTCTTCCAAACAAAGCGGAACCTATCAGTCAGCTATGGTGGCTAGAGAAATGCTGCCTGATTTAGATATTGAAGTTATCGATTCTAAAGCGACTTGTCTTACTCTGGGCTTGATGGTGCTTGCGGCAGCTGAGGCTGTTAAACAAGGAAAAAGCAAGGAACAAATTGTGAAAATGGTTAAACGTCTTGCTAGCAATGATAACACTAGAGTTATTTTTGTAGTTGAGAGCCTAGATTACTTACAGAAAAACGGAAGGATAGGTAAAGCAAGTGCTTTTTTAGGAACATTACTTAATATTAAGCCTATCTTAACCTATGAGGATGGAATAGTTGCACCTGCGGAAAAAGCTAGGGGGAAAAGTAAGGCTCTAGATAGACTGGTTGCGATGATACAGGAATATGGAGGAGATCCTAAAAAACTGCAAATTGCCTTATCTCATGGGGCAAGACCGGAGGAATTTGAAAGGGTAAAACAAAAAATTAAAGAAGTCTATGGTGTAGAAAATATAATTGAGGGTGAAATAGGACCTGTAACCGGTTCCCATGCCGGACCGGGACTGATTGCAGTTGCTTTTTACAATAAGGATTTATTAGAAGGCTGAAAAAACTGTTAGCACTATTTTAGTGCTAACAGTTTTTTTGGAGGTGCGTTTTTGGATGGAAGGCGATTTGGGGAAAAAACCTATTCGATTTATAAAAGGTGTTGGACCGCAGAGAGCTAAGTTGTTTAGTAGATTAAAAATAAATACGGTTAATGACCTTCTTAACCATTATCCACGCAAATATATAGATAGAAGTAAACTAAAGACTATTGACCAGTTATCTCCTAATAATTTGGAAACAATCTTTGCTTTTATTAGTGATGTTGTGGAGTTAAAGCCCAAAAAAAACATTAGAATTACGAAAGTACTACTTAGAGATAAAACCGGTTTAGTTAGTGCTGTTTGGTTTAATCAACCTTATTTGCAACGCCAATTCAAAAAGGGTTTACCTATCTTTGTAAGTGGAAAGGTAGAAAGACGGTTTGGGGAACTACAGTTTATTAATCCGGAATTCGAATTATTTTCTGGTGAGGATAGCTTAAATATTAATAGGATTGTTCCTGTCTATCCAAGTACCGAAGGCCTATCTCAGAAGGTTATTCGTAATGTCATTGCTAGCTGTTTAAGTGAATATTTGAACAAAGTTGATGAAATTATTCCTCAGAAGATTATAAAACAAATGAGGTTGATGGATAAAAGAACAGCCTTAAAAGAAATACATTTCCCTTCCTCTGAAGAGAGTCTTATTATGGCTAGAAACCGACTGGTATTTGAAGAATTATTTTTGCTGCAGTTGATTTTTGTATTGCAAAGAAAAAAACAAAATCTACCCTCTCAGGGAGTGTGCTTAAAGAATGACGGGCAGTTAGTAAAAGATTTTCTGCAGTTATTGCCTTTTGAGTTGACCGGGGCCCAAAAAAAGGTTTGGGCCGAAATAAAAAAAGATTTGGAAGACCGGTCGGCAATGCAGAGGCTTGTTCAAGGAGATGTGGGTTCAGGCAAAACTATTTTAGCAGCCTTAGCCCTTCTTCATACAGTGGAATCAGGTTATCAAGGGGCCTTGATGGCACCTACAGAAATTTTATCTGAGCAACATTATAATGAACTAAAGGTTTATTTTGAAAAATTAGGAGTAAGAGTGGGGTTGTTAACCGGTTCCCTTTCTAAGAAAGAGAAAGAAATGGTTTTAGCTAAAATAGCAAATGCTCAACTTGATGTAGTCATCGGAACCCATGCTTTAATTCAAGAGGAAGTTCAGTTTGCCCGGCTTGGTTTGGTAATAACCGATGAACAGCATAGGTTTGGGGTTCGTCAAAGAACAGCCTTTGCGGAAAAAGGTATCAATCCTAACATACTTGTAATGACGGCTACGCCAATACCAAGAACTTTAGCTTTGACTTTGTACGGAGATTTGGATCTATCCATTGTGGACGAGCTTCCTCCTGGCAGGCAAAAAGTACAGACTTATTGGCTGCCAAGCAGTGAAAAAGCAAGGGTATTTAGTTTTTGTGAAAGTGAAATGAAAAAAGGCAGACAAATATATTTTGTCTGTCCTTTAGTGGAGGAATCCGATAAATTAGAAGCAGAGGCAGCTACAAAGTTGGTAGATGATCTGCGGCAAAACGTTTTTCCCCATCGGAAAATTGGGCTTTTACATGGTAAAATGAAAACTGAGGAAAAGGACTTAGCAATGCGTAGTTTTAAAAACGGAGAAACCGATATTTTGGTTGCTACTACGGTGATAGAAGTGGGAGTTAATATTCCAAACGCGACTGTAATGGTAATTGAAGATGCAGAGCGTTTTGGGTTAGCTCAACTCCACCAATTACGGGGAAGAGTAGGCAGGGGAAATCATCAATCCTATTGTATTCTTATTTCTGATGTTACTTCCCCGGAGGGCCAAGCAAGATTAAGGACAATGTGCAAGACTTTTGACGGTTTCCGTTTGGCTGAAGAAGATCTAAAGATAAGAGGATTTGGTGAGCTATTAGGAACACGTCAGCATGGTCTTCCAGATTTAAAACTAACTAATCTGTTTTCAGATGGTCAAATTTTGGAGGCAGCTCGGCGGGCGGCTTTTGCTTTATTTGATGCTGATCCTAACCTTAATAAAGAAGAACATAAGGCATTGAAAGAAAAACTGTCTAATTATTTGCGTAGTACAGAAGTTTATACGACAGCCTAATAATTTCTTTCAAACCAGTATAAATTAGTCAAAAAACGAAAAAATATGGTTAGGAGGTAATATTTTAAAAACAAAAAAGGCGAGTTACCTGCTCGCCTTAACTGCTTACTTTACTCCTGCATGAGTGATTTTTGAGCGTTTCTGATCAATACTTTAACCATATTGCCTCCTATTTTTCCTCCTACCCGTCCACATTCCCGGGAAGGCATTTCTGCCCAGCCAACCTGTTTTACTTTATCCGCTATTCCTAATTCCTGTGCAATTTCTTCTTTGAATTGATTTAATACTTCTTTTGGTAATAAAGTTTGCCTTCTACTTGGCAAGAATTTCACCTCCTTGTCTAGAACAATTAGTAGTAATTTTAAGATTGTATTTTTAGTATCCCTCTAGATATTAAATATATGTTGGCAGAATTTCTCCAGTAAAAGAAGGATATGCCCTTTAAATTGATTTTTAAGTTAGTAAAAATATTTCATAACCTCTTCTAAATCAAGTTTTGGATGAAGGGCTGAATTTATTCCATTGGCGATAATTATTGACATGTCATCTATCAATCTATCTATTTCTTTGGGAGTTACCATTAGGTTATCCTGGTAAGGGGCTAAAATTTTTTCAATAATTGAACTGATTTGTAAGTCATTGAAGGCCTGGTTGGTATTAACTTCTGTTAGGTTGTCCAATAATTCTTCAACTGTATCGTAAGCAATGGTACCAGCATGGACAACAGTAGGTACTCCTAAGGCTATTACCGGTATACCTAGAGTTTCTTTAGTTAAACCTATTCTTTTGCTTCCCAATCCTGAGCCGGGGTGAATTCCGGTATCTGCGATTTGAATGGTTGTGCCCAGCCTTTCCAAATTTCTTGCTGCTAAAGCATCTATGGCCAAGACTAGTTCTGGTTTTATTCTTTCTACAATGCCTTTGATGATTTCTCCCGTTTCCATTCCGGTTATGCCTAAAACTCCTGGAGCTATTGCGCAGGTTGGTCTTAACTTGTGTTTGAATTCTAGAGGAACATAATCCTGAAGATGTCTTGTAACAAAAATGTGTTTTATTACTTTCGGTCCTAATGAGTCTGGTGTTGAGTTCCAATTACCCAAACCAACGATCAAGATAGTTGCATTTTCATTTACTTTTATGAGATTTTTAATTTCCTGTGCAATTATCTGGCTGATTTCTTTTTCAATTAGTTTACTGTTATGCCTTATTTCTTTTGATTCAATGGTAATATAATTGCCAATTTTTTTATTTAAATTTCGGGCAGCTTCTTCTGTTGTAAGCTGTACTCTGGTGACCTGGCTATGTTCATATTTATCCTCTTTGACTATTATACCGGGATGGTCTTGTCCGTTTTCTTGGGCGTAGATTTCCCGGGCTTCTAAGGCCAGATCAGTATAAACGGAATATTCATTCATAACTTAACCTCCTCAAATTATTTATTTAAATTAAAAGCAGACGACAAAATCCTGCT
>DUMD01000129.1 GCA_012840065.1 Clostridia bacterium | reverse complement strand
AGCAAGATTGGGACCGGCTAGCTTGCCATCCCGGCCCACATCAGTATAAATTACACCACCAATAGGAAGACGGGATACCTGGGTGAGCAATTTTTCAACCGATAAAGGAGTAGTTTCCTCCCAGCCTTTAATGGCAATCATCCCATCCTTGGCATCTAAACCTACCCAAATCCTCTCCCTGTATTGATGGCAGGCTCTCAGAAAAAAATCAGGATCTGTAATAGCCGTTGTTCCCAGAACCACTCGATTAACCCCGCAGTTAAATACTTTTTCCAAAGAAGATAAATCCCTTATTCCTCCCCCAAATTCAATGGGAACTTGAACGGCCTGCACAATTTTTTTTAAAGTTGCAAGATTAACCGGCTGCCCGGAAAAGGCACCATCCAAATCTACTACATGGATCAGTTCCGCCCCTTCCTCAGCATAAGCCCTAGCCGCCTCTACAGGGTCGCAATCATAAGTGGTTTTTAATTCCTTATTACCTTCCGTCAGCCTTACACACTTACCGTCCATCAAATCAATCGCCGGAATTACCTTCATCATACATTCCCCCGAAATTACTCAAAATTTTTAGCCCTGTTTTACCGCTCTTCTCAGGATGAAACTGGACTCCCCAACAGTTTCTCTCCCCAATTGCTGCCGGGAAATCCACTCCATAATTGCTTTCTAAAACAATTAAATCATCCTGCTCAGGCACTACATAATAAGAATGAACAAAATAGGCAAACTGTCCCTTTTCCAAACCGGAAAAAAGCGGACTGTCCTTTTTCATTTCCAACCTGTTCCAGCCAACCTGGGGAACCTTTAATTTACTGCTAAATCTAACCACCCGGCCCGGATAGATGTCCAACCCATTCACCCCAGGGGCCTCTTCGCTTTCCGTAAATAAAAGCTGCATCCCCAAGCAAATACCTAAAAGTGGTTTGCCTTCTAAAGCCCACTTCTTAATAGGTTCAAACAAATCCCTTCTTTGCAAATTGTGAACCCCCTGCCCAAAGGAGCCTACCCCAGGCAGGACCAAAGCATTAAAGCGGTCAAACTGATTTTTATCCGCCACCAAGTCAGCCGAATAGCCTAATAATTCAAAAGCCTTCTGCACACTGCGCAGATTGCCCAAACCATAATCTATAATTCCGATCATCCCATCACTCCAAACTTCCCTTAGTAGAAGGGATATTTCCTTTTAAATCCGTTATTTTGACTGCATCCCGGAGGGAACGGCCTAGGGATTTAAAAATCGCTTCCGCCATATGATGGTTATTCTTCCCAGCCAAACAGGTTATATGTAAAGTTGTCCCGCTTTGGTTGGCAAAGGCCCGTAAAAATTCTTCTATTAATTCCAAATCAAAGCTGCCCACCTTCTCCTGGGTAAATTCAACCTGAAAATTCAAATAGGGGCGACCGCTTAAATCTAAAACCGTACGCACCAAGGCCTCATCCATGGGGACATAGGCACAGCCAAAACGTTCTATTCCCCCCTTATTCCCCAGGGCCTCCTTTAAAGCCTTTCCTAGACAAATGCCCAAATCCTCCACCGTATGATGATCATCTATACAGGTATCCCCCCTTGCCTCCGCCATCAAGTCAAATCTGCCGTGCCGGGCAAACAAGTCCAACATATGGACCATAAAAGGCACCGGAAGGTTTAAATCAGCTTTTCCTTCCCCATCTAGATTGAGAACTAAACTGATTGCAGTTTCTTTAGTTTTTCTTTCTATTTTTCCAACCCTTGCCAAGCTTCCTCCTCCTTTTCTCCTTTTAGTCTGATCTGAATAGCCCGGGCATGTCCCGGCAGTCCTTCTCCCCTGGCCAATACCATGACCGTTTGGCCAAACTGGGCTAAACCGCAAGCAGAGATGGAGGCCAGATTGATCTTTTTGAGAAAATGGTCAACTGACAGGGCGGAAAAGAATCTGGCCGTGCCACCGGTGGGTAGGACATGATTAGTTCCTGCGCTGTAATCCCCTGCCGCCACCGGAGAAAACTCGCCTAAGAATACTGCCCCGGCACTTTTTATTTGGCCCAGGAGGGACCAGGGGTCCTTAATCATTAGCTGTAAATGTTCCGGAGCAATCAAATTAGATACTTCCGCCGCCTGCTGTAAATCCTGAACTAAAAAGATAATTCCCTGCTCTTTTAAAGCCTGCTCCACAATTTCCCGGCGTTCAAACCCCTTTAACTGCCGCTCTAAAGAAGCACAAACCTTAACAGCCAAGTCCTTATCACTAGTAATTAAAATAGCCGCCGCCTCCGGATCATGCTCAGCCTGAGCAATTAAATCAGCTGCTATCCAGCTTGGATTAGCCCAGCTATCCGCAATAATCACAACTTCGCTGGGGCCGGCTATTGAATCAATATCCACCTGGCCATAAAGTTGTTTTTTGGCTGTAGCCACATAAATGTTTCCCGGACCAACTATTTTATCAACCCTGGGAATTGACTCCGTTCCATAGGCTAAGGCTGCCAGAGCCTGGGCTCCGCCGCAGCGAAAAACCTTGCTCACCCCTGTTTCCTTGGCAGCTACCAGAAGCTGGGGGTTTACCCTCCCCTCCCTGTCCGGAGGAGTACAAAGAATTAGTTCTTTAACCCCGGCTAATTTAGCCGGAATGGCAGTCATCAAAACAGAAGAAGGGTAGACCGCCCGCCCCCCGGGAGCATATAAACCAACTTTCTCCAAGGGTCTGATTAATTGGCCCAAAATAGTACCGTTATCCTCCGACATGAACCAAGATTCTTTAAGCTGTTTTCGATGAAATTCTTCAATCCTCAGCTTCGCCACCTTCAAGGCAGCAATAAATTCTTTCTCCACTTCCCCATAGGCAGCATCAATCTCCTCAGGGTATACCGGTAAATCTTCAGCCTTAAGCCAAACCCCGTCAAATTCGCGGGTATAATCTAAAACAGCCCGGTCACCCTTTTCTCTGACCCTGCTGATAATCCTTTCCACACTTTCTTCTACCTCTAGCTGTCTAAAAGTATTTCTATTCAGATAGGATTCCACATTAACTTCCTCTCTACCCAAAGAAACAACCCTTAAATTCATTACTTCCCACCTTCCCCGGCCAATGCTTGCTCAAGCTTCCTAACCAATTGGTCAATCCGCTCAAATTTAGTTTTTAAGCTAATTTGATTGGCTATCAGGCGGGCTGTAGCCGGAGCAATCTCATCCAGCTCAACTAAATCATTTACCCTTAATGTTTCCCCGGTAGAAGTTATATCTACTATTTGATCGGCTAATCCCACTATGGGTGCCAATTCAATGGAACCATGAAGTTGAATTATTTCCACATCCTTTCCCAGCTGGCGGAAATAGGCTTCTGTTACATTAGGATATTTAGTAGCTACCCTAAGTTTACGATAGTTTAAATCTTCCTGCTTTTGAAGACTGCTTCTAGGAGCAGCCAAAACAAAGCGGCAGAAACCAAAACTTAAATCTAACAGCTCCCGCACATCCCTTTGCTGCTCCAACAAAACATCCTTACCTACCACCCCTAAATCAGCTGCTCCATACTCTACATAGGTAGGAACATCTGTAGGCCTGGTCACCAAAAACTTAACCTGATCCTCTTCGTCAATAAAAACCAGGCGTCTATCGTCCTCTATAACTCCCTCACACTTCCAGCCGGATTTACGGAATAAATCAATTGTAGAGCTAAGTAATTTACCCTTAGCTAAAGCTATCGTAAGGTATCCGTCAGTTACCAACCTTTCCACATCCTTTCTTAAAAACGGACTTATATTTAATATTTGCCGTTTTCTTTAAAGTATATTTTTGGAGATAAGCGCATAAACTATAGCGAAATGGGGTGATAGTAATGCTGTCTTGGGAAACAGGAGACATAAATGATCAGCGAAGAAGAATTAGAGAGTTAGAAGAAAAAGTTGAAGGACTAAGAATGAGCAGGCGAATTCTAATGAATATCCTGGACCTTCTGGAAAAAACAAAAAAAGAAGAAATTTCTCGTTTGGAAGCAGAAAACCACCGACTGCAAAAAGCTAACCAAAAATACGCCCGAATGATCTTGGAAAAAAACAGAGAAATCCTTTTTCTGCAAAATCAGCTTCTTAAAACCACACCTCAAAAAGATAACCAGCAGCCCGAAACAAAGGCTGCCTCGGGAACGGATTGACCGTTCCCTTTAATTTTTCGGCTGCAGTAGAACTATATATCCTGATTCCCTCAGTTTTTTGGCCTTTAGATAAGCCCAGGACCGATCCTTCTCTCCATACTCAATCACATAATCAGCCTCTTTCATATTTCCTAAGCCTTCAGCTAATTTCAAGTCCATCAATAAATCTATGGATAAAGCAAAACCTGTTGCACCACAGTCATAACCGTAGTAGGAAAGCAATTTATCGTACCTGCCTCCACCGCAGATAGGATAACCAATTCCCGCAGCATAACCCTCAAAGACAACCCCTGTATAATAACCAAGCTCCCTGACTAGGCTTAAATCTATCCGGATTCTATTTTCCATCCCAAAATCCTTTAAAATGCTGTAAATTTGGCTTAAATTGTCTAAAGCTCCTAAAGCTAAAGGATTTTTCGTAAGCTTTACTGCTTTTTCAATAATCTCCTCTCCGCCCCGCAGGGATGATAACTTGTTTAAGGCTGTTTCTTTAGCAGGGGAGAGAGAAAATCCGGTTGTAAACCGGCGGAGGCCCACATAATCACCCCGGTTTATAGCCGATTGAACCTGTTCTTTTATTTCAGTATCAAATTCGGCTTCCTCCAGCAAACCATGAACAAAATTTACCTGGCCCAGGTCAATTTGAAAGTTTTTCAGCCCCAACTGTTCTAACCCTTCAATGGCAACTGCTATTACTTCAGCATCACCCTGGCAACCGGTGTTACCAATCAACTCTACACCTGCCTGCCAAAACTCTGATCTTCTACCGGTATTAGGAACTTCATAACGAAAAGCATTGGCTGAATAACAAAGCCGAAGCGGTTTGTCAGCATCCTTAAATCTATTTGCAACCAGACGGGCAATGGTAGGAGTCAACTCCGGCCTTAAAGCCAAAATGTCACCTTTCCGGTCAAGAAATTTTAACATTTTTTCCCTTTCTAAAGCTCCCAATTCCTCCGGAAAGGACTCCAAATAAGAAAAGGTAGGGGTGGTTACCTCGCCATATCCCCAACTAATAAAAGTTGATAACAGCTGTCGTTCTATTTCTCTCCTTAAACTTGTTTCTCTAACCAACATATCATAAACGCCCTGAGGCAGTCTCAACCTTCGATCAAAACCAGTATCCATTCTCTCACTTCCTTTATCTCTTTAACATATTAAAGTATTATATAATTAAAATATTAGCAGATTTTTTCCTGCCTGTCAAACTTTATTTTTTTATTTTTCTTTTAAGCACAAGGAAAAGCGCTTTAAGGCGCTTTTTCCTAGGCTTGTTTTTTTTCCTGTTTTAGTCTCTCAAGGACTAACTTATACCCGTCAGCTCCATAGTGGAGTGCTTTTTTTACTCGGCTAATTGTTGCAGTACTGGCTCCGGTATCCTCCGCTATTTTTCCATAGGTATATCCTTCTTCAAGCATTTTTGCAACTTCCAAGCGTTGTGCCAACGCTTTTATCTCAGAGACTGTACAAACATCTTCAAAGAAACGATAGCATTCATCCACTGTTTCTAGAGTTAGTATAGCTTTAAATAACTGATCAGTAAATTTGTCCTGCAATTTGTGATTAAATCCCATAATCCTCACCTCCAAGAAAAGGCCGTGTGGTCTCTTCAGATCAGTATAATCTTACATTTTTCGCTATAAATTACTACATATCCTTCCTCTTTTTATCTCTATCGGAATAATTTGTTAAGCATATTTTCCCCATCTGTTTTATAAATATAACTAGATTCCCATCCCTTTATTAGTAGTATATTCAGCAGAATAAAACAGGTGCTTATTTTCTTTTTTTGTTTTTATTGACAAATAACCGAGCTCGTGATATATTATTTCTCAAATTACATATAAAAATCTTATCAAGAGTAGGTGGAGGGACAGGCCCAGTGAAACCCGGCAACCAGCAGTGAAAAACTGTAGTGGTGCTAATTCCTGCAGATAAGAGGTAATTTGCTGAAAATATACCTCTTCTGAAAATCGGGAGAGGTTTTATTTTGTATTTTTTACTTTTTATTCTTGAAGGGAGCAGTAGGGATGATAAAAATTGAAAACCTTACAAAAATTTATACCCATCCTCAAACTAAAGAAAAAATAGTCGCTCTACAAAACGTCAATTTAGAAATCAAAAGTGGAGAAATTTTCGGCATAATTGGACCCAGTGGAGCAGGAAAAAGCACTTTCATCCGCTGCTTAAATCTGCTGGAAAAACCTACCTCCGGTTCTGTTTGGATTGACGGTGAAGACATCACTAAACTGTCAGGCCAACAACTCCGGGAAAAAAGAAAACAGATTGGCATGATTTTTCAGCATTTTAATCTGATGAGTTCAAGAACTGTTTGGCAAAATGTAGCTTACCCCATGGAAATAGCAGGCGTGGATAAAAAAACAATTGCTCAGAGGGTCGAAGAACTTTTAGAGCTGGTAGGCCTAAATGATAAAGCCCAGGTCTATCCTGCTCAGCTATCCGGAGGGCAAAAACAAAGAGTCGGTATAGCAAGAGCTTTAGCTAATAATCCTAAACTACTGCTCTGCGATGAAGCAACTTCAGCTTTGGACCCGCAAACCACAAAGTCTATCCTCCAGCTCTTACTGGAAATTAATCGCAAACTGAAAATAACTATCATTCTTATAACTCATGAAATGGCAGTTATTCGGGAAATCTGCGACCGGGTAGCTGTTATCAATGAAAGTAATATTGTGGAAATAAACTCAGTTCTGTCCGTTTTTACCTCTCCCCAGGCAAACATAACTAAAGAATTCGCAGCTAATGGAGGAGAAAATTTCCCTATAGAGACAGTCAAACTAAAACCAGGTGAAAGATTGTATAAATTATCTTTTGTAGGAGAAAGTGCTGAAAAACCCATTATCTCCTCAGCCATTAAAAAATTGGGAATTGAAGTAAATATTCTCTATGCTAATATTGACCGGTTAAAAGACATTCCTTTTGGAACCTTAATCATAACTGTAGGCGGCTCCCCACAACAAATAGAACAAACAGAACAATTCTTTACCCAACAGGGGCTAAAAATGGAGGTGTTAGCAGATGCAGGAATTGCTCGTTAAAGCAACCTTAGAAACAATCTATATGGTAGCAGCCTCTACCTTCTTCGCAGTTGTCGGTGGACTGCCCCTGGGAATTCTCTTAGTGGTGACCGAACCCAACCACATTCTGGAAAATTCTGTTGTTCATAAGATACTTTCAGTTATCATCAATATCACAAGATCCATTCCCTTTATTATTTTATTGGTTACAATTATCCCCTTTACTAAATTATTGGTGGGAACCTTTATTGGTACCACAGCAGCTATTGTTCCCTTATCAGTGGCCGCGATGCCTTTTTTTGCCCGGATTGTGGAAAGTTCCTTAAAAGAAGTAGACTATGGGGTAATTGAAGCAGCTTTAGCCATGGGTTCTTCCCCCGGCCAGATAATTTTTAAAGTATTGCTGCCTGAAGCCAGAGCTTCTCTGACCCTAGGCATTACCATAACCATTATTAATTTAATCGGCTATTCAGCAATGGCCGGCGCAATAGGAGGTGGTGGTCTGGGCGACGTGGCCATTCGGTACGGTTATCACCGCAGAGATACAGTAGTTTTAACAGCTACAGTAATCATCCTGGTAGGACTGGTTCAATTAATCCAGTTTACCGGAGATCTGATAGCTCGCAAATTAAATAAAAAATAAAAGGAGGAAGTGTAAATGAAAAAATTTCGTAAGTTAGCTCTTATTGGTTTAGTGGTCTGCTTGTTTGCCACAGTTATTGCCGGCTGCGGTCAAAAGCCCGCTGAAAATGGCCAGGCAGAGGGTGATAAGCAAAAATTAGTAGTCGGTGTTACCCCTGTACCCCACGGCGAAATCTTGGAGGTTGCCAAAGAAATTTTAGCGAAAGAAAATATTGAAGTGGAAATCAAAGAATTTACTGATTACCCGATTGTTAACCCGGCTTTAGCCGATAAACAGTTAGATGCCAACTATTTCCAACACATTCCTTACATGGAAGATTACAATGCAAAAAGTGACACTAAGTTGGTTGCTTTAGCTAAAGTTCATATTGAACCTATGGCCATCTATTCCAAAAAAATAACTGACTTAAAAGATCTCCCCAATGGGGCTAAAGTTGCGGTTCCTAATGATGCCACCAACGAAGGCAGGGCTCTCCTGCTTTTGGAAAGTGCCGGTTTAATTACTCTAAAGAAAGATGCAGGATTAGAAGCCACTGTATCTGATATTGAAAGCAATCCTAAAAACCTTAAAATCACTGAATTAGATGCAGCTCAACTTCCTAATGCTTTAAACGATGTTGACATTGCAGCAATTAATGGTAACTTTGCCTTAGATGCAGGTTTAAACCCGGTAAAAGATTCCCTCTTTATTGAAGACAGCAATTCACCTTACGTGAACATTTTAGCAGTTAGAGCAGGAGATGAAAATAACGAACTGCTTAAGAAATTAGCTGCTGCCCTGACTTCACCGGAAGTTAAAAAATTCATCGAAGATACTTATCAGGGCGCAGTTGTTCCCGTATTCTAAACCAGTAATCATAACCACCCGTCAAACGGGTGGTTTATATTTCGCAGGCTTTACATGCTCAACAGGGTCACGACCTATAATCATGACCACCCGTAAAACGGGTGGTCTGCTCCAGCCCTATAAGGGCATTTACTGGCAGAGCCTTAAGGCTCACTGAATGGTCTGCCAACCGCATATTTTTCTCAAACTACCCCTAAAGGGGT
>DUMD01000128.1 GCA_012840065.1 Clostridia bacterium | reverse complement strand
TCGGGAATTTCACCCTGCCCCGAAGGTATTATCTATTCATTTGTTTTAAGGTGATTATAACATAAGCCCTAACCAATAACAATACATAAAACTTCTAACTAATTATTTTTTTAAAAGCATTAACCGCCTCTCCTGGATCAGACTGACCGAAAATTGCAGAACCAGCTACCAATATTGTCGCCCCATTCTGCACCAACTGCCGGGCATTATTCAAATTAACACCTCCGTCAACCTCAATCTCAACTGCAGGATTATATTTTTCACACATTTTTTTCAGCCGTCTTAATTTAGAATAGCTTGAACTTATGAAAGATTGACCACCAAAGCCAGGATTAACAGACATGAGTAAAACCAGATCCAAATCAGGTAAAACATCTTCCAATAAACCAACCGGAGTAGCCGGATTTAAAGCCACTCCAACCTTTTTGCCTTCCTGTTTTACTAATTGGATAGTTCGATGCAAATGAAGCGTTGTTTCCAAATGCACACAAATTAAATCCGCTCCAGCTTTAGCAAACTGAGTTATATATTGATCAGGATTACTGATCATCAAGTGCACATCAAAAAATAATTTACTTTTAGACCTTATGGATTTAACAAGATCAGGACCAAAGGTTATATTAGGAACAAAATGACCGTCCATCACATCGATATGTAGCATGTCTGCTCCTGCTTTTTCCACTAGCTCTATTGATGCAGCTAAATTGGAAAAATCAGCTGACAAAATTGAAGGTGCAATTTTTACCATGTCTTTTTCACCTCCAGTGCTTCTTTGAGAAGGATTAAATAATTTTCATATCTGCTTTTAGCTATAACTCCATCTTCAACAGCTTTTTTCACGGCACAACCCGGTTCCTGAACATGACGACAGTCTTGGAATCTACAATTACCAGCTTGTTTAAATTCAACAAATAAATTGGGCAATAACTCAGAAGGAATCTCATCAAGCCGAACATTCCCAAATCCTGGCGTATCAACAACAAAACCGTTCTTTCCATACATTAACAATTCTACATGCCTGGTAGTATGCTTACCCCTTGCAATTTTTACGCTTAATTCACCTGTTTTTAGTTTTAAACCGGGTTGAAGTGCGTTCAGTAAAGACGATTTGCCTACTCCTGAAGGGCCAGCAAAAACTGTTAGACTAGCCCGCAAATATTGATCCAGTTCTGCCAAACCAATACCTTCTTTGGCACTGGTAAAAATAACAGGATAGCCAATTTTCTTATAAACTTCAAATAATTCTTTTTTTGAATCGCTAATATTAAGTTCACATTTGTTTAAACAAATTATAATATCTAACTCACTATATTCAGCTAATACTAACATTCTATCTAGATGAAGGGGATTAGGCTCAGGTTGGGATATTGCAAAAACAATAACAACCTTATCTAGATTAGCAACAGACGGTCTAAAAAGAAGTGAGCGTCTTGGAATAAGCTCCTCAAGAACAGCTTTTGACTCGCCTAAAACGTTTAATTTAACTCTATCTCCCACATATATTTTTTCATCCCTTTTTAACCGTCCTCTTAACGTAGCTTCAAATATTTTATCTCCTACTGCCACATAATAGAAGCCCCCAATAGCCTTTGTGACTATTCCCTCAAGCATTGCTATCTTTTTTCACCTCACTGCACCACATTATCTGAACGCACAACTCCATCTATAATCACCTGAATCCGGGCTGTTTCACCTGACCACTCGATAACTCTATTGATCTGATCTCCCGGCGAATGATTTTGTTCATAGACAATCCTTTCACCATCTGCAGTTATCACCTTGACTTGTACTTTTTGGGACTCAGGACCATTAGGAACTTCAAAATTTACAGTTGTTCTTTTAAGCTCTCCCTTACTCACTGTGAGATCAATTATTTTCCCCGCTGCAACTTTTTCTCCCGGTTGTACCGACTGGGAGATAACCCTACCCGCCTGCACTGTCGAATTTACTTGCTGATCAATTCGACCAACCTTTAAACCTAAGTTTTCTATCTCTTTCAGCACATTATCCAAAGGCTGATTAAGAAAGTTAGGAACTTCGATTAATACTTCTTCACTTCCCTTACTTACCTTCAAATCCACCTCGGTTCCTTCCAGAACATCTGTACCATTTTTAGGATTCTGTTCAATAACATATTCAGCAGGTATTTCAGGATGATAACTGTAGCTTATTTTCCCTATTTCAAGGTTTTGTCCGTTTAAAATAACTTTAGCATCCCTTAATGGTTTATTGGTTACATCTTCAACTTTAATTATTTTCGGTCCCCGACTGACAATTACCTGCACTGTCCTTCCCTGCTTGACTGTTTCCTTAGGAGCAGGATCTTGATAAAGAATAGACTGAGCAGGTAACTCCTTACTATATTCCTCTCTAATAATTGATAAACTCAATTTTTCTTTTGCCAATAACTCTTGGGCTTCAGCAAGAGTTTTTCCAATTAAATCAGGAACCTCTACGTTAGGAACATAAAACAAATTTGGAACAGTAAACAACAAAATTATTCCTACCCCAACTAAAGCAGCAAAACCACCAACTATCCACAGGAGGTATTTGTTTTTTTGTTTTTTGGAAAAGGTTTTACTGCCTTGTTCTCCTCCTGCCTTTCTCCGTACAGTCGGATAGATTTGAGTTGGAGCATTGCGAGAAAGCAGACCAGGATTATGGCGTAATGTTTCCTTGCTCACCTGTCCCTTAGTGTAAAAAAGTTCCAAGTCCTTCCTTAATTCCTCTGCTGACTGATATCTTTGCATTGTATCCTTTTCCAAGGCCCTACTTACAATTCGTTCAAGGTTTTTCGGAATAGCTGGATTTATCTGGCTAGGAGGCAAAAAAGGCTCCTGAATATGTTTTAAAGCAATGGTAATATGATTTTCCCCCTGAAAGGGAACTTGTTTAGTCAGCATTTCATACATTACCACGCCCAGAGAATATAGATCAGATCTGGCATCAACAAAACCTCCCCTAGCTTGTTCCGGGGATGAATAGTGCACGGAACCCAATACAGAATTGGGCTGAGTCATTGTTAAAGATGTGGCCGCCTGGGCAATTCCAAAGTCGGCTACTTTTATCCGATCATCAGCGGTTATAATAATATTATGAGGTTTTATATCCCGATGAACTATCCCTTTTTTATGAGCCTCTTCTAAAGCCTCACAAATCTGGATAGCAATTTCCACAGTTCGATCAATATCCAACGGTCCTTCTTCATTTATTATTTGGGACAGGGTTTTTCCTTCCACATATTCCATAACAATGAAATAGTCTTCTTCTGTTTTGCCAATATCATAAATGTTTACAATATTAGAATGGGATAAACTTGCTGCAGCTTCAGCCTCACGGCGAAATCTGCGGATAAATTCCTCATCATTGCAAAAATGTTTGTGGAGAACCTTAATAGCAACAACTCTATTTAACAATGTATCCTGAGCTTTATAAACTAGAGCCATTCCTCCACCACCAATTTTTTCTATAATTTGATAGCGGTGGTTTAATAGCTTATCATGCATAACCTCACCTCTTCTCCTCATCCATTATTAGTAATCACAAATTTAATAACGTACTAAAACAACAGTTATATTATCCGGTCCACCCCGTTCATTTGCCAAAAGAATTAACTCTTGTGCCGCCTGGGAAAAATTAAAGGTACTCCCAACCACCTGATTAATTTCTTCCGAACTAAGTAAATTTGTTAATCCATCAGTAGTAAATATGATAATATCATCTTTTAAAATAGAAGTATAACGAATATCTACTGTTATCTCTCCTGCTGAACCAAGTGCCCTGGTTAAAATGTTCCGATGAGGATGAGAAGAAGCCTCCCGTTCGGTCAACTCCCCTTTTGTTACCAATTCTCCCACTAAAGAATGGTCTTCAGTAAGTTTAGTAATAACTCCATTTCTAACAAGATAGGCTCTACTATCACCAACATGAGCCACCCAAAGATAATCATCTATAATAATTCCCATAGTCAGTGTTGTTCCCATCCCTCTATATTCTTCATTAGAAACAGATGCCTTATAAATTTCTCGATTGGCAGTTGCCACCATTTCAGTCAAGGTTTTCTCCATTTGCAAAAAATCAGTTGCAACTAAATTAGGATATAAGGATAAAAAAAGTTTTTCCAAAATAGTAATTGCCATTTTGCTGGCTACTTCTCCAGCCTTATGACCACCCATCCCATCAGCAACAACAATTAAACAACAGTTCTCCCGATCGGGTGCAGGACAATAGCAATAACTATCTTCATTAATTGGTCTTAATAATCCAGCATGGGTTCCAGCGCTAATCTGCACTAATCTCACCCCTATTTTTCTAATTCAATTAATCTTTTTCATATTTCCTGCGCAGCTGTCCACAGGCCGCATCTATGTCTAAACCTAATTTTCTTCTTACTGTTACCCTAATCCCTTTTTCCTCAAGAATCTCCTTAAAATCGTTAACTATTCTTAACTTAGAACGATCAAAATCTTTTTCCTTAATTGGATTTAAAGGAATTAGATTCACATGACAAAGCAAATCCGAAAGAATATGAGCCAGTTGGACAGCACAGTCTTTGCTATCATTAATCCCTTCGATTAATGTATATTCAAATGTAATTCTGCGGTTGGTCTTGTTTATATAATAACGACAAGCTGCCAGCAATTCCTGAATAGAATATTTATAATTAATCGGCATTAATTTATTTCTTAGCTGATCGTTAGGTGCATGAAGGGAAATAGCAAGGTTTATCGGAATTTGTTCTTCAGCTAAGCTTATAATTTCCGGTACAAGTCCACAGGTAGAAATAGTAATCTTTCTATATCCCAGATTAAAACAGTCAGGTTGATGAACATACTCCAAAAACCTTCGGACTTCCTTCCAATTATCTAAGGGTTCTCCCGTACCCATTAAAACAACTCTACTAATTTTCTCTCCCTTTGCTTTTAAATCTCTTGCCATAGAAATTAGCTGATCAAGAATTTCCCCTGCTTTGAGATTCCTAATTAATCCTCCTAAGGTAGAAGCACAAAAACTACATCCCATCCTGCATCCTACCTGAGTAGAAAGACAAGCGGTGTTACCATATCTATAATCCATCAGCACCCCTTCAATCAGCTGTCCATCGTTCAGCTTGAACAAGTATTTTTTTGTATTTTCTCGGCTGGAATGCTGGACTGTTTTTATGGTTACCAAGTTTAAAACAGTATATCTAGCAAGCTTGTCCCTAAGCTGTTTAGGCAGGTTAACCATCTCGTCAAAATCCTGAACCAGATTACCAAACATCCACTGTCTAATTTGCTTTGCTCGAAATGGTTTTTCTCCCCAACTCAATAGTAAATCAGTCAGCTGATCCAAATTCAATTCCTTAAGTGCAATTTTATTAACCAATTCTACCATTTAATTAAATTCTCCTTTATTCAATCTTTCCGAATCAACTTAGCCATAAAAAAACCATCCGTACCATGTCGATGAGGATAAGTTCGAATAAAACTGGCCGGAGTAACCATTCCCGCTTCTTCCGCTCCAGGCAAAAATTTACGGGGATCAACTAGATCAAAATTAGGATTCTGAGCTAAAAACTTTTCAATTACTTTCTCATTTTCTTCCGGCTCAGTAGAACAGGTAGAATATAACAAGCTTCCACCGGTTTTTAATGTTTGGGCAGCACTAGTCAAGATTTCCAGTTGTAAAGGAGGAAATTCAGCAAGTTGTTCAATTGATTTTCGCCATCTGGCATCAGGTTTCCGTCTTAAAACCCCTAGTCCAGAACAGGGGGCATCAACTAAAACCGAATCAAATCTGGCAGGGAAAAGTCCTCCTAGCTTCCGGGCATCCTTTTGCTCAGCATGGATTATATTTATGCCAAGGTTCAAAGCTGCATCTTCGATTAACTTTACCCGATGGGGATGAAGATCAAAAGCATAAATCATACCCTTATTATTCATCAGCTGAGCAATATGAGTAGTTTTTCCTCCAGGAGCAGCGCAACAATCCAGCACTAGCTGGCCCGGTTTGGGTGCTAACAAATGAGCCACCATCATTGCCGCTTCATCCTGAGGAATTACTAAACCTTTCGCAAATAGCTCAGATGTCCTGGGGGAAAATCCTTTTAGGATTTTAATCCCATCCGCTACAAAAGCTGTCTTTTCCACTTCTAACCCTTGTGTTTTTAGCTCATTCATTATTTTTTCCCGGCTTGTCCTTAAAGTATTTATTCTTAGCGACAGCCCAGGGGAACAATTATTAGCCTCACACAAAGCTTTAGTTTCTTCAATACCGTATCTTTTAATCCATCTTTCTACTAACCAATAGGGATGGGAATAAAAAATAGAAATAAATTTCACAGGATCCTCTTTTAAATCAGGATAATTAATGTTTTCTATATTCCTGGAAATTGCCCGCAGCACACCATTAACTAATTTTACAGTTCCGGCATGTCCGTATTTTTTAGCCAACTTAACTGACTCGTTTACCGCGGCAGAAGCCGGAATATCGGTCTGAATGATCTGATAGGTTCCGAGCCGCAAAATTAGTTTTATCCATGCTGGCAATTTGTGAAAGGGTGTCTTTAGGTAACTGGCAATTATCCAATCCAATTTTAATTCCCAGCGTAAAGTTCCATAAACAAGTTCAGTTGTTAAACCTCGATCTTGCTGATCAAGATTACTCTTGGCCAATTCTTTATCTAAAGCCAAATTGGAATAAGCACCCTTTTCCTTTACATTATACAAAACTCTTAAAGCAGTTTCTCTTGCATTGTAATTTACACTTCCTTTAGCCATAAAAATAGATTAATTCCTCCTATCTCTCAACATCAATAATCTTAACAATTGCATAATACCCATGGCCGCAGCAGCGACATACGTTAAAGCAGCTGCATCAAGAACTTTTTTTGTTTCAGGAATTTCGTCCTGTTCTAGATAACCGTTAGCAACAAGCATTTTAATTGCTCGAGAACTGGCATTGAATTCAACCGGTAAAGTAACTAACTGGAATAAAACCACAGCGGTAAAAGCAATTATCCCTAAATCCATTAAGGAAGGACTTCTAAACAATAACCCAAATACAAACAAATAAATTCCGGCTGTAGAACCAAAATTAGCAACAGGCAAAATAGTATGCCTGATTTTAAGAGGTATATAACCATTATCGTGCTGAATAGCATGGCCGGTTTCATGGGCAGCTATACCGAGAGAAGCTAAAGAAGAACTCCCATAAACCTGCGGAGATAATCTTAAAACCCTGCTTCTTGGATCATAATGGTCAGACAATCTACCTCCAATCTGCTCTATCCTCACATCACCAAGATTATTACGGTCTAAAAGCCGACGAGCAATTTCTGCTCCCGTCAAACCAACTTTTGATCTTACTCGGGAAAGCTCTTGGAAAGTACTGTTCACCTTAAATTGGGCATAAAGGGTAAGAATTAAGGCAGGAATTAACATTAAGTAAGTAAAATCCCCAAAATAAAACATCCTAACCATTTCCCCTTTCTAAAAAATGTTTAAGAGCTGATTCAACCTTTTCCAAGTTAACCTCGGTATTAAAACAAGGTCCATAAGGACGCTCATTGAGAATCCCTAAAACAGGCAAGGGATACATATCTTGAATCCCAGAAGTCAAATCCCGCTCACAGGCAATGGCAATTACCAGTTTCGGCTTTAATTCTTTAATTATCTTACGGGCAAGGGTTCCCCCAGTTACAACAGCAAGGGAAACTTTATACTTTTCACTTAGTTTAATTAGGTTATTTATCGGACACCTTCCACAACGGTGGCAATTAGCAATATTAACCGTAATCTTATAGGGACAATCTGCTTTCTGCAAACAATGAGGAGCCAGAATTAATAGATTATTGTTTTGTAATTCAATCTTTTGAGATAAAAGCAATTGATTATTTACTTCAATAAAAGAAGCTTCGATTCTTTCTTTAGGAATTCCAAACCAACTTCCAATGCGAAGAGCAGCAGGGTATAGAAATTCGATAGCTAGGCGGATTAATCTTTTAAAATAAAGTCGAGGAGCAGGAAAACAAAGGGCAATAACAATTGCAACTATACCAATACCTACAATTCCAACAAAAACTAAAAAAATGATCCCCACCAAATAGGGAAGGATATAATTTATATTTGACAAACCAACGGTTGACGTATACCAAACCAGCCCTCCAATCAAAAAGAACAATAAAAGAACTAGCCCCAAAATTCCAATAAACAACCTTTTTTTCGGCCTCACTCCAAGTCGTCCTCCGTCAACCGATTTGATGACAATTTAGAACCTAGTTCAAATTTATTGCCTAAATTAAATGCTTCGGCCGTCATAGGTTTTTTACCAGCTGGTTGCAGCATTGTAATGGCTAAATATCCTTGCCCGGTTTTTATAATCGGTCCTAGATTTTTCTCCCAGCCAACAATTTGCCCAGGTTCAACATTTTCTTTTCCTTCAGATTGGCTAAAACCAACAATCTTTACGGCTAGTAATTTAATTCTTTTACCTTTATAGTATACATATGTACCCGGCCAAGGGCTCATTCCCCTAACCTGATTATAAATAACTTCAGCCGAATTAGACCAATCAATCATCTCATCTTTTTTAGTTAATCTTTCAGCATAAGTTGATAAATTGTCATCCTGAGGAATTCTTACTATTTTCCCCTCTTCAATTAAATCTAAACTTTTTTCCAAAAGTTCGGCACCAAGCTGAGCAAGTTTATCATGAACAACCCCAGTCGTATCATCAAAACCTATGGGAATTGCTTTTTGCAAAAATATATCACCTGTATCAAGTCCTTCATCCATCCACATCGTAGTTATCCCGGTTTCTTTTTCTCCAGCCATCACCGCCCGATGAATTGGAGCTGCTCCCCTATATTTGGGCAATAAAGAGGCATGAACATTTAAACATCCAAACTTAGGTATTTCTAAGAGTTGTTTAGATAAAATTTGACCATAAGCAACAACAACAATCAGGTCAAGCTGCATCCCTTGTAGTAAATCTAAAAAACCTTGTTCTTTTGCCCGTTGAGGCTGCAAAACCCTAATTCCATGTTTTAAAGCATAATCTTTAACAGGAGAAAAAACTAGTTTTTTACCCCTACCTCTAGGACGATCAGGTTGAGTTACAACTGCCAGCAAATCATGATGAGAATGGTAAAGATAATCTAAACAGGGAAGAGCAAATTCCGGTGTACCCATAAATAATATTTTCAACATAAACTCCTCCTAGTTCAATCTCTTACTCCAAAATTGATGATGCCTTATCAATAAATAAAATACCATCCAAATGGTCTATTTCATGCTGCAGGGCCCGAGCAAATAACCCCTCCGCATCAAGCACAATTTCTTCACCAAATCTGTTTAATCCTTTTACTTTTACCCTAGCTGACCTAGTTACCTCTCCCGCTAAATTAGGAATACTTAAGCAACCTTCTACAGCCGTTTCATAACCTGATTGTTCAAGAATTTCAGGATTTATTAGTTCATATAAGCCTTCTCCCACATCCACAATAATAACCCTTTTAGAAACACCTACCTGAGGAGCAGCTAGGCCAACACCATCTGCCTCCCGCATTACTTCTAACATATTATCCAGCAATGTCGTTATATTTTGATTAATTCGCTTAACTGGTTCTGCTTTTTTGCGCAAAATTTTATCACCTAAAACTCTAATTTTAAGTTTAGCCATTATAATCGCTCCTTTTTTATAACATATCCTGTGGATTAATATCTACCACAATTTGGTTGTTCCCAATCAATTTATTTTTCTCCACTTGATTAATTCCCTTTTTAACTAGTGCTAATAAGTCATTTGTATTTTTCCCTTTTAAAATCATATGCCATCTAAATTTTTCCCTTACCTTCAAAAGAGGTGCGGGACTAGGGCCTAATAATTCCTGTTTCTCACTTAGTGAATTTTTAATAATAAAAGCCAAATCATTCGCCAACTTAGCAACTCCTTCTTCAATTTTTCCGCTTATTAAAATCCTAACTAGCTGGGTAAAGGGAGGATAATTCAATTGTTTCCGAATTTTTATTTCCTGCTGATAAAAACTTAAATAATCATGTTTAGCAGCAGTAGTAATACTATAATGATCTGGGTTATAGGTTTGAATAATTACCCTTCCTTCTTTATCCCCTCTGCCTGCTCTTCCTGCTACCTGGGTCAGCAATTGAAAAGTTCTTTCAGCTGCCCGAAAGTCAGGAAAATTCAAGGCTGTATCCGCAACAACAACCCCTACCAAACTAACTTTAGGAAAATCTAAGCCTTTAGCTACCATTTGAGTTCCAACTAAAATATCGGTTTCTCCCCGTTTAAACCTGTTTAAAATTTGTTCATGAGAACCCTTTCTGGTTGTGCTGTCTAAATCAAGCCTCTCCACCCTGGCGGTTGGATATAGTTTCTTTACTTCTTCCTCCACCCTTTGAGTTCCTGTTCCAAAATGGCGAATTGCACCTCCTCCACAGGAAGGACACTGGCTAGGAGCTGGTCTCAGATAACCACAATAGTGGCAACGAAGTATTTTATCTGCAAAATGATAAGTCAAAGCTACATCGCAATTTTTACAGGTCAGGGTATAACCACATTCCCGGCAAAGCAAAAAAGTAGAAAAACCTCTTCTATTGATAAATAAAATAATTTGTTCTTTCTCCCTTAAAGCCCTGTCCATTTCTATTTGCAGTTCTCTACTGAATATAGTTCTATTACCACTTTTTAGTTCCTCTCTCATATCAATTATCTTTACCTTTGGTAATAAGCTTTTTCCTACCCTCTTAGTCATTGTATGTAAACCATAGATATTGTTCCTTGCTAAATAGTAACTTTCCACTGATGGAGTGGCGCTTCCTAAAATAACAGGACATTGATTTAACTCTGCCCTCTTTATAGCAACTTCTCGGGCATGATAATGAATAGAATCGCTTTGTTTATACGTACTTTCATGTTCTTCATCCAAGATGATTAAACCTAATTTCTGAACAGGTGCAAAAACCGCAGATCTGGCTCCAACAATAATTTTACTTTTATTCAACCTTATTTTTCTCCACTCATCATATCTTTCCCCTGTAGATAAACCACTATGTAAAACAGCCAATTGAGATTGAAATCTTCCATATAAACGCTCTATCATTTGGGAAGTTAAAGCGATTTCTGGAACTAAAACAATAACCTGCTTCCCTAACTTAATAATTTGCTCAATTATGCGCATATATACTTCTGTTTTTCCACTTCCGGTAACCCCATGCAGTAAAAATACACCATGTCCTCCCAGCCGAAATTTATCAGTTATTTCTTCGACAACCATCTTTTGTTCCTCTGTCAATTCAGGAGGAACAGATGGGGGAAAAACAACATTTTCTAAAGGATCTCGAAAAACCACTTTACTCTCTATTTTTACTAGATTTTTCTTTTCTAAGGATTTGATAGCAGAAGATAGACCACCTTTAAATTTAGAATCAAGAACAGAAAATAAAACAGGTTTATTCAAGTATTTTAGATAATTAAACAATTCCAACTGTTTAGGAGCAAATTTTAAAAGAGAAGCTCCTTCCTCTTCTGTAAGGGCTTGCCCCTGAGAAGTTAAACTAACCAAACGCTCAGTTTTGGGTTTCAATGCTGATGTTGACTGCTGTTTTTTTTGCACTAACCCCATTCTGATAAGCTTTTTTAAGTGATTACGCGTTTTTTCTTCGTCATCACTCAGCTTAAGCAGCTTTTTATAATCTATTTCTTTTTCGGGATAATCTAATAATATCTTCACCACTTTAACCAAGTCAGGATCAGATTTAGCTAAAAGCTCATAGCTTTGCCTATTAACCCCCGGTCCTAAACAGTATTTCTCCTGCATTTTTATTTCTATGCCTGCAGGCATAATACAGCGCAAACAATCGATAAGCAAAGCTCCGTACTTTTCACTCATCCACTTAGCCAACATCAAAAGCTCAGCATTTAATATTGGCTCGCTATCTTTAACACTTATAATCTCTTTTAACTTATCTTCATTAACATCAGGTTTTTCTGTAAAACCAACAACAATACCGCTTACTTTTTTATGACCAAAAGGAATTATCACTTGTGATCCTAAAGCAGTTTTATTAGCTAATTCTAAAGGTATTCGATAATGAAATACCCTATCAAGCCGTCGAGCCTGAATGCCAACTATGACTTCAGCATACAAATTTTCTACCCTCCTTGCAAATAATAGTTCTACATTTTGCAAGATTCCCCTTGCTAATAAAACAGAGCTCCTGATAGTAAATAAAATTTTAACGATCACGGATAGCCTAATTTCCTCGAAGCCAAAGATGAGATGGCAGATAAATAAAACAAGTAAGGCCGAGGCCTTACTTTGCTTATTCTAAATAGCGGGAATTATAAATTTTTAACGCCTTATCCAAAACTTTATTTGCTACTTCTTCTTTACTCATTAATGGATATTCTTCAATACTACCATCAGGAGTAATCATCTTAACAATATTTGTATCATAACCAAAACCTGCTCCTGGAACTAGTACGTCATTTGCCACAATAAAATCTAAGTTTTTCTTTTTTATTTTTTCTTGAGCATTAGCCAGCAAGTTATCAGTTTCTGCAGCAAATCCCACCAAAACCTGTTTATCCTTACGTTTGCCCAATTCATAAAGAATATCAGGATTCCGACTCAATTCAATAATTAAATCCTCATCTTTTTTCTTAATTTTATGACTAACGGCAACAGCAGGCCGATAATCGGCAACCGCAGCTGATTTAATAACTATATCCACCTGGTCAAAATACCTAAATACTTCCTCTGCCATTTCCCGTGCAGATTTAATTTTGACAACAGTTACACCAGGAGGAGGGACAAGATTAGTTGGCCCACTGATTAATATGACATCAGCACCTCTTCTTTTAGCCATCTCCGCTAAAGCATAGCCCATTTTACCAGTAGAATGATTAGTAATATACCGCACCGGATCAATTGCTTCCCTGGTAGCACCTGCCGTAATTAAAACCCTTTTATTCGTCAAATCTTTAGGGCGGTGAAGATAAATAAGGGTTTCCGCAATAATTTGCTCAACCGGAGCCAAACGACCCTTTCCAGAAGCTCCGCAGGCCAGAATCCCTTCTACAGGTTCAATAAAACCATACCCAAGTTTACGTAATTTTTCTACATTACTTTGAAAAATAGGGTTTTCATACATATTTGTATTCATAGCCAGTGCAAATACAACCTGAGCCTTTGTAGCCATGATTGTCGTAGTAAGCAGGTCGTCAGCTATTCCATTTGCTACTTTTCCGACGATATTTGCTGTCGCAGGGCAAACTAAGATTAGATCCGCTTTATTTGCTAAACTTATATGTTGAATGTCCCAAATTTTCGGTTCAGCAAAAGTGTCAACAGAAACAGGATTATTAGTAATTGAACGAAAAGTTAAAGGAGTTACAAATTTAGTAGCATTTTCAGTCATTACTGTTTCAATAATTATTCCCTTTTTCCTAAGACCACTAGCAACGTCGAGGGCCTTATAAGCCGCAATTCCACCAGTTACTCCCAAAATTACGCACTTGCCCTGGTACATATTTTCACCTTCCTTAATAAGAACACAACAGGTAACCAATCTATCACATTTATTTAATCCCGGATTTTACAAGTTTAATATTAATTTTATTCTGATTAATTTCTTCTAAAGCAATAGTAACTGGTTTTTTAGACTGGGAATCTACAAGAGCTTTTTGCCCATCCATTAGTTGTCTTGCCCTTTTTGCTGCAGCAACAACTAGGGTATATTTATTATCAACTTTTTCTAATAAAGAATCTAAAGATGGATTAATCATAAACCTACCTCCTATCAATTTTGGTCTAGCAGAATCCTATTTTAATGGAGACCTAACCTTGCAACGCTCAGCTAAAACAATAGCTTTAATCTTACAAACAGCATCTTCTAATAAATCGTTAACTATTATGTAATCATATTCGTTAGCATAACTAAGTTCTTCTTTTGCCCAGGCAAGTCTGCAGTTAACAACCTCATCAGGCTCGGATCCTCTTTTGACTAAACGGTTGCGCAATTCTTCCATTGATGGAGGCAGAATAAAAATAAAAATGCCTTCAGGAAACTTCTCTCTTACCTGCTTTGCTCCCTGAATATCAATTTCCAAAACTAGGTCTTCCCCTTGAGCTAAAACTTCCTCTACAAATTTACGCGGTGTTCCGTAATAATTACCATAAATCTCTGCCCACTCTAAAAAACCGTCATTATTAACCATTTCCATAAATTCTTCCTTACTTAAAAAAAAATAGTCTTTCCCATCTAACTCACCAGGGCGTGGAGAGCGAGTAGTTGCAGATATTGAATATCTAAGTCCTAAATTAGCATTTAACAAGTGCTGGCAAAGAGTACCTTTTCCAGCACCAGATGGTCCAGAAATCACAAAAAGCAATCCTTTGTTTGCCATAATCAGTTACTACCCTTTCTCAAAAAAATGAATGTAGAAAAAGCAAAATCATATATTTTCTTTTACATCTAGATCTTTGTTATCAAGCCGATGAGCAACAGTTTCTGGCTGAACCGCCGAGAGGACAATATGATCACTATCTGTAATAATAACTGCTCTTGTTCGCCTTCCATATGTAGCATCTATTAATCTACCTTGGTCTCTTGCTTCCTGAATAATCCGTTTAATAGGAGCAGATTCAGGGCTCACAATAGCAATAATTCTATTTGCAGAGACAATATTCCCAAAACCTATGTTTATTAATTTTATTTCCATTCCTACGCCCTCCTTTTATTCTCCTCCCGGGATGCTAATCTAGCCAGTAGTGCTTCTTTTTGTCTTACTCCTAAACCTTGTACCCTACGGGAACGACTTATCCCTATATCATCCATTATTTTTTGAGCGGTAATTTTACCTACCTTCGGTAATGATTCTAATAAATATATTACCCTCATTTTCGTAACTATTTCATCATCTTTACGATCAAGTATTTCTTCTAAAGTAATTTCTCCTTGTTTTAAAGCTTTTCTTAGCTCAGTCCTTTTACTACGCATCATTTGAGCCTTTTTTAATGCCTCCGCTTTTTGCTCTGGGGTTAAATACGGTAATGGCATTTAATCCACCTCCTATTAATCATTGCTCAATTAATTATTCAATATTTTGAACTTGCTCCCTAATTTTTTCCAACTCACTCTTCAACTCTACTACCCGACTGGCAATAAAATAATTATTAGCTTTAGAACCTATTGTATTAACTTCTCTATTCATTTCTTGAATAATAAAATCAAATTTCCTTCCCACTGCCCCCCCTTTACTCAAATCCTGCTTAAACTGTCTTAAATGACTAGACAGTCTAACCAGTTCCTCTGTTATATTACTTCTTTCTGCAAATAAAACTACCTCCGTAGCCAGCCTAGCAAAATCAATCTCGTTATTAGGAAGTAATTCCTTTATTCTATCTTCAAGTTTATTCCTATATTCATTTACAACCGTATCAGCATTTAGTTCTATCTCTTGAACAAGCTTTTCTATTAATCCTATTCTATAATTTAAATCTTCTGCCAACCTTCTTCCTTCATTTTCTTTCATTAATTGAAGAGATGAAAGTGCTTGTTCCAATGCTTCAGCACAATAGTGCCAATATTCCTCCTCATCCCATTCCTGCTCTTCAATGGTTAAAACTTCAGGCATTCGAGCAAGGAACTGAACATCACAAACATTGTTTAAACCTAATTCTTTTTCAATTTCTTGAAAAGTTTGATAATAAGCAACTGCAAGTTTCTTATCAAATTTTATCCTTTTTTCCCTTTCTTCCGTGGGTTCATAATTCAAATAAACATCTAATCTTCCTCTATTAACCCGTTTCTGCACCTCCGCCTTTATCCTGCTTTCCAAAGCGCTCAGCTGTCTGGGCAAGCGTACAACCACTTCACAGAAACGATGATTAACAGATTTTATTTCAATAGAAAATATATACCCGGGTCCTATACTGGTTCCTTTACCAAAACCAGTCATACTCCTAATCATTTTACCAACTCCTAAAAAGCCACTTAGATTTTATATATTATAACCATTTATTTGGATATTATACCATTTATCGCCATTTATCTTCTTCTTAGTCCCTATCTGTCTTAAATGCAAACACTTATAAATATTCGATTAGATCTTTTCTTCTCCTGCCAAGCAAGTTTTTTTCTTCGTATTTTAATCTAAGCAGCTCTAATCTCTCGAGAAAAACATCCTGTAATTTTCCCCCAAAATATAAAAATAATTCAAAACCTTCCCCATCTTCCCCATATTAACTCGGAAATACAATAGCATTTTTCCTATTCCAAGTAACATTGCACAAAGCTAATTGTTCCTCTTTCCAGCTAATAGCATGAGCATACCGGGCCTAAAGATATATTATAATTTTTTTATTACCAATCGGCAATAGTTTGGCAAAAACTTGCCGTCCTCACATTTTCAATTTATCCTTTTGATAATCTCATTAACTATATAAATAACCTGAAAAAACCATTACAGCAGGACCGGTCATAAAAACACGATCATCATCCGCCCATTCAACAAGTAAATCTCCACCAGGAAGATGGACTGTAACTTTTCTTCCTGTTTTTTTATTTAGAAAAGCAGCTACAGCAGAAGCACATGCTCCCGTACCACAGGCTAGAGTTTCTCCTGCTCCCCTTTCCCATACTCTCATTTTTAATTCGTTTCTTCCTAATATTTGAACAAATTCCACATTGGTTCTGGCGGGAAATAAAGGACTATTTTCGATTTGCGGTCCTAGCGAAGTTAGGGGTATGCTATCCAGATCATCCACAAAAATAACACAATGGGGGTTACCCATGGACACACAGGTTACCCTAAATTCTAGACCATTTATATTTATCAATTCATTTATTACCTTACCTGGCTTACCAATCATAGGAATTTCTTCTCTTTCCAATTTTGGACTGCCCATATCAACCTTCACCAAAGCCCCAAGTTTCCCGTCCGATACTATCTCCGGTTTAATCAGGCCTGCCTTTGTTTCTATATTCAAACTCTTTTTATCGGTTAAACCTTCTGATCTAAGGTATTTAGCAAAACATCTAATTCCATTACCGCACATTTCTGCTTCGCTTCCATCCGCATTAAAAATACGCATTTTAAAATCTGCCTCTCTTGATGGCAGTACTAAAATCAACCCATCGGCACCAATACCAAATCGACGATCGCATAATCTATTGGCTAGGCCGGAAAATTCTTCCTCCGGAATGCTGCCATCTATATCTTCTATTACCACAAAATCGTTACCTGTTCCATGCATTTTTGTAAATCTCACTGGTTCTCCCCCCATATTATCCCTAGTTCATTTAAAGTTTCCGCTCTTTTAAATTGCCTAAATTATATAAAAATTCCAGTTAGGTGTCAACTTTCAAGTCGGTTGACTCTAATTTGAGACAATGCTATACTTTAGTTTCTAGAAGATGGGGAGGGAATCACAGATGGCTTTTGATGGCTTAATGGTAAAAGCTGTTACTGAAGAATTAACCAAAACTATTAAAAACGGAAGAATTGAAAGGGTTCTTCAACCAGATAAGAACGAAATTATTTTTCAAATTCGCCAACCAGGTGAAAGTTTTAAACTATTAATCTCATATCATCCTCAATTAGCCCGCATTCATTTAACAGAAGAAAATAAGCAAAATCCTACTACTCCTCCCGCTTTCTGCATGCTGCTCAGAAAGCATCTGGAAGGGGCAAGAATTACCGACATTGAACAAGCCGGATTTGAAAGAATAGTACAAATTTGGTTAGAAACCTATGAAAACATTACCAAACCAACTAAAAAACTTTTGATTTTTGAACTTACGGGAAAACACAGCAATTTAGTATTAGTTGACCCTGAAACCAAAATTGTATTAGATGCAGCTAAAAGAATCTTACCCGGTCAAAGCCGCCACAGGGAACTAATTCCTAATATCCCCTATACCCCTCCGCCCTTTCAAGATAAAAATGATCCTCTGCTGGTGGAAAACTTAGAAATGTTTAGCTTAATGCTAGATAATGCCGATCAAAACGTAACAACTTTAAGTGAACTTTTAAGCCTGACTTTTTTAAATCTAAGCTCTTTTTTAGTTAAAGAAATAATAAAAAGATCAAAATTGAATGACAAG
The DNA here is from genome assembly GCA_012840065.1 of Clostridia bacterium. GTDB lineage: Bacteria > Bacillota > DUMD01 > DUMD01 > DUMD01 > DUMD01. The sequence goes on along the minus strand of DUMD01000128.1, from coordinate 5,739 downwards.
ATAACTTGGAAGGAACTAAACTTTGCAGAACGAAATCGATTGTGGACCAACTTCCAACAAATAATCAATAACAAAAGTAGCTGGAAACCGCAACTAGTCTTAAACCTAGAACAAAAAACCTATGAAGAATTTATCCCTATAGAATCTATTCAATATAAAAAGGAACAACTAATTCCTTTCCCCACAATCAGCAAGATGCTTGATTGTTATTTTTCCAATCTTGATAGGGAAAGAAAACTAAATGCATCTAAAACTGAACTCACTAAATCTATCAAGCAGATTCTTAAGCGGTATTACAAGAAAATCACTTTGCAGGAAAAAGAGCTTAAACAAGCAGAAAATGCGGAACAGTGGAAACTAAAAGGGGAATTACTTTTAGCTAATCTATATAAACTAAAGGGTGGAGAAAAACAAATTGAAGTTCATAATTATTACGAACCAGAAAACAGTCTAATGATAATAGAATTAGATCCCCAACTGTCAGGCAGTGAAAACGCACAAAAAATGTTCAAAAAATATAATAAAGCCAAATCCACTCTTGCTCAATTAAGCAAACAATTATTATTGAGCAGAGAGGAAACTAATTATTTAGAAGGAGTACTATTTAGTATTGAAGAAGCAACAGAAATTGGAGAACTGGAAGAAATTAAAGAGGAACTAATAAATCAAGGATATTATAAAGAAAAAAATAAAAAACAAAAACTTAAAACTCAAAAAAATGCAAAAATAACAGAACCATTGCAATTTTGGTCTGAAGATGGTTTTATGATCCTAGTAGGAAGAAATAATAGTCAAAATGATTATTTAACTATGCGAATTGCCAAAAATAACGACATTTGGCTTCATACTAAAAATATTCCCGGTTCCCATGTAATCATTAAAAAAGAAGCAAAAGAAACCATTCCGGATAGCACTATAGAAGAAGCAGCAATATTAGCAGCCTATTACAGCAAGGGAAGGAATTCAAACAGTGTTCCTGTAGATTATACAATTAAGAAAAATGTAAAAAAACCTTTAAATGCAAAACCCGGAATGGTTATCTATGATAATTATAAAACTATTTATGTCAAACCAGATGAAGAATGGGTTAATAAAATTAAATCACGAAAACTACAGAAAAATTAAATAGGCGAAAAATCTATTTTTCGCCTATTTAATTTTTTATTTGTTAATATTCCTGCTGCCTGGTTTAATCGCTGGTATTGCCCCTTGTTTGCAAAGGGGACAAGTTTCAGGAGAATAGGTTTCAATATCTAATTTAATAAGAGCATGGGTAGGAACACCAAAATCAACCTTACCTCCGCTTCTGTCAACCAATAAACCTACTCCGACCACTTCTCCGCCGGATTGCTCAACTAAATCAATTACTTCTTTTACAGAACCTCCAGTGGTAATCACATCTTCTACTACAAGAACCTTTTGCCCTGGATCAATTTTAAATCCCCTGCGCAAGGTCATTTTACCAGCTTCCCGTTCTGCAAAAATTGAGCGAATTTTAAGCTGTTTCCCTACTTCATAAGATAAAAGCACTCCTCCTAAAGCAGGGCCAATAACCAAGTCTATATTTGCATCTTTAAAGGCCTCTACAATCCCTCTGCATAATTCTTCCGTATATTCAGGATATTGAAGAACCTGAGCACATTGTAAGTAATAAGCACTATGCAACCCAGAAGTCAATAAAAAATGGCCTTCCTGCAAAACCCCTGTTTCTTGAAAAATAGATAGAACTCTTTTCCGACTTAACATCCCATTCCCTCCTTAATCTCTTTAAGTATTTTTTCAGCTGCCAAAACAGGTCTTTCAGCCTGTGTAATCGGCCTACCCACAACTAAAAAATCAGCACCCGCTCTAACCGCCTCTTCAGGAGTCATTACCCTTTTTTGATCATTCTTTCTAGCCCACAAAGGTCTTACGCCTGGTACAACAGTTAGAAAATCACTACCGCATAGTTGTTTAATTAACTTAACCTCTTGAGGAGAAGAAACAACCCCGTCTAAGCCTGATTTTTTAGCTAGCTGAGCTAACAACGCTACCTGTTCCTGAACAGAACGATTTAAACCCAGTTCTTCCTGAAGCTGTTTATCATTAAAACTGGTTAATACCGTAACCCCAATAATCAAAGGCCTAGTCCTATTTAACAACTCAGCTTCCCTGTTAGTTCTTTTAACTGTTTCTACCATCATTTCCTGTCCTCCGGCTGCATGGACGTTAAACATAAAAACCCCGTGTCTAACAGCTGCAACCCCTGCTCCAGCAACAGTATTGGGTATGTCATGGAATTTTAAATCCAAAAAAACTTTTTTCCCTAACTTATGCAGTTCCTGAATAATTTGAATTCCACAGTTCACAAAAAGCTCTTTACCTACTTTAAAAGTAATCACTCTTCCTCCTAATTGTTCAACTAATTGGAGAGCCTCATCCAAACTACTGGTATCTAAAGCCACAATTAGTTTTTCTTCAACAGCCAGTTTCATCCTTATCCTCCTAATTATTCTTAGTAAAACGTAATGCCCCACATAACTGATTTACATCCTCAATATTTTTTTCTTTCAAATATCTTTTCAAACCAGCAACAATTTCCGGTGCCGCATAAGGATTAAAAAAATTAGCAGTGCCCACAGCAATTGCCTTCGCTCCAGCCAACATAAACTCTATCCCATCCTCTGCAGTTGCAATTCCTCCCATCCCTAAAATCGGAATGCTTACTTTTTGAGCTGTCTGCCAAACCATCCGAACAGCTATCGGCTTAACGGCAGGACCAGATAAACCTCCAACCACATTAGACAATATAGGCTGCCAAGAATTAATATCAATAGCCATTCCTAAAAGAGTATTAATTAAGGATATACCGTCTGCTCCTGCTTCTTCCACACTAAGAGCAATCTCCGTAATATCCGTAACATTGGGCGAGAGCTTAGCAATAACAGGAAGGTCAGTATTGGCTTTCACAGCCTCTATCACTTGATAAGCAGATTCAGGATCAGTGCCAAAAGCTAAACCACCTTGCTTAACATTAGGACAGGATATATTCACTTCTAAAGCGCTTATTCCTTCAGCATTGCTTAGTTTTTCCGCAACCCTCGCATAATCTTCAATAGTATTACCGGCAATATTTACAATTACCGGTAAGTCTTCATACTGACGCAAAAAGGGTAAATAATCTCGAATAAAACTAACCACACCGGGATTTTGTAGTCCGATTGAATTTAAAATCCCCGCGGGAGTCTCAGCTATTCTTGGGGGAGGATTCCCCAAACGTGGTTCTAATGTAACAGCTTTAACAATAATTCCTCCCAAAAGGTTTAAATCCCATAACCTGCTGTATTCCCTGCCAAAGCCAAAAGTCCCGGAAGCTGTTAGCACAGGGTTTTTTAATTTTATCCCGGCAAAATCAACGGCTAAATTAGGCTCATTCATCAAACAACACCTCCCGGCTGTTAAAAACCGGCCCTTCACTGCAAACCCGCCGATAACCAAATTGTCCATCCTCTAATCTCACTCCGCAGACGCAGGCCATGCAGGCACCTAAACCGCAGCCCATTCTGGCTTCTAAAGACAATTGACAATTTTCAACTTCCCATTTTTCAGCAACCTTTTGAACAGCCTTTAACATTGGCTGAGGACCACAAGCATAAATTACATCTATTTTTTCGGAAGAAATTATTTCCTCCAAAACCCCCGTAACTCTACCCCTGCGCCCAAAGGAACCGTCTTCAGTTGCTACGATTAATTGACAACCTAATTGGCTGAAACTTTCATAAGCCACAATGTTTTCCTTATCCCTAAATCCCAAGATGATTATAGGTTTAAAATGCCTTTCCTGCAATTTCTCAGCCAGGTACAAAAGAGGAGCTACCCCAATTCCACCCCCAATAATAACTATGTTTTGACCCTCATCGGCTAAAGAAAAACCATTCCCTAACGGTCCTAAAACAGTTAATAAATCCCCGGTCTTCATTTTAGAAAATCCGATAGTTCCTTTTCCTTTAAGCTGAAATAAAAGTTGAATAGTTCCTTCTTTTTGATTAAGCTGATGAATACTCAAAGGACGGGGTAAAAGAGGATCTAATCCTTTTCCCCCTTTTAGATAAACAAATTGTCCTGGCTTTGCAGTTAAAGCTATATCCGGCTGTTTTATGATCAATAGATGATATAATTGCCCCAGCTTTTCACTGGTGAGTATTTCGGCCTGGTAAACATTCACTTTTTAAAATCTCCTTCCTAATTAGCTAGTTGTAAATAGTAATTAAGCGGTTTAACATCTAAATCCTGACCTGCCAAACAATGTTCCAAAACATCGATAAAAGCTTTTGCAGTATCTAAAGAGGTTAAACAGGGAATACCGTTTTCTACTGCCGTTCTCCTAATTTTGAAACCGTCCCTTTCAGGAATCTTACCTTTAGTTAGGGTATTAATTACAACATTTATTTTATTTGTTCTGATCAAATCCAATAGATTTGGATCTCCTTCCCCTATTTTTTTAACAGCCTTTACCTCTACTCCCCGTTTTTTCAGATAGTCAGCGGTTCCAGAGGTAGCATAAATTTGATAACCTACCTTTTCTAACCTCTTCAAAAGGGGGAAGGCCTCCTCCTTATCTTTATCGGCAATTGTAGCTAAAACTGCACCTTGAATTGGAAATTTCATCCCCGAGGCTAATAAAGCTTTATACATTGCTTTTGCATATTCTAAATCCATCCCCAAAACTTCCCCTGTTGATTTCATTTCCGGTCCTAAAGATGTCTCCACATCATGGAGCTTGGCAAAAGAAAATACGGGAACTTTTACCGCTTTAAAAGGACTGTTTTTCCAGAGACCAGTTCCATAACCTAAATCACTTAAACTCTTTCCTAAACAGATCTGGGTAGCTAATTTTACCATCGGCACCCCGGTAACCTTACTTAAAATGGGAACAGTCCTACTAGCCCGAGGATTCACCTCCAAAACATACAGCTTATCATCATGGAGAACAAATTGGATATTTAAAAGTCCCTTTATTTCCAAAGCTTGAGCCAGCCGTCTAGTATAATCGACAATAAGTTCTATTGTTTTTTCTTCCAGAGAAATTTGAGGATAAACAGCCATACTGTCTCCCGAATGAACACCGGCCCGCTCAATATGTTCCATAATTCCGGGAATTAGAATGTCCTTTCCATCACTAATGGCATCCACCTCAATTTCCTTACCTACAACATATTTATCAACTAAAATAGGATGCTTAGGCGTGATTTTAACCGCAGACTCAACATAACCATAAAGTTCGGACTCGTTGTAAACTATCTCCATGGCCCTTCCCCCTAACACATAGGAAGGTCTGACTACCACCGGATACCCGATTTTAGAAGCAACTGCTACAGCTTCTTCCACCGAATAAGCTGTACCTCCCTGGGGTCTAGGAATATTCAATTGGTTTAAAAGTGCTTCAAACTTATCCCTGTCCTCAGCCAGATCAATTTTTTCCATAGAAGTCCCTAAAATAGGTACTCCCGCCTTAGCTAAAGGCTCAGCCAGGTTGATCGCAGTTTGTCCACCAAACTGAACAATTACTCCTTCCGGCTGCTCATTGTAAATAACATTCAGAACATCTTCCGGAGTTAAAGGTTCAAAATATAAGCGATCGGAGGTATCAAAATCGGTACTGACTGTTTCCGGATTATTATTAATAATGATTGATTCAATCCCGGCCTCCTTTAAAGCCCAAATTGAATGGACTGAACAATAATCAAATTCTATTCCCTG
>DUMD01000127.1 GCA_012840065.1 Clostridia bacterium | reverse complement strand
CTATAATTGGGTTAGAATTTTAACACCGGAACAAATAGAAGAAGGATTAAAAAAATCAAATTTAGATGTGGGAACAGTAAAAAAGGTGGAGCCCTGGGGGGGATTTGGTGTGTCCGGTCGACCAATTTTTATTAAAGTTACAGGAAGTAAGGGCTCTATAGAAATCAAAAGTAATAATTTTAGGACTATCTTTGATCTTCCTAGCACATTGTTTGTCATTGAACAATCATCATCTGGCTACAATGTAGAAAAGACTCGTTTGGATAGGACAAATAAAGTAACTGTAATTAATGGTAATGAACAGAAAAAAACTATTGATTTAAATGGTAGTTATCTTGTTTCGGGAAATGATATAATAACAAAATTAACAAGTGATCCTATTGTTTTAAATTATCAACAAAGTGCTGCTCAGATAAAATTTGTTGGGCAAGGCTGGGGACATGGAGTTGGCATGTCTCAATGGGGTGCATACGGTTTAGCTGAAAAAGGGTATAATTATGAGCAAATATTAAAACATTATTATCAAGGAGTAAATATTGAAACCTGGTAGTTAGGAGGGCATAGTTTGAGAGTAGATGATTTTGACTTTTTCTTGCCACCGGAATTAATTGCGCAAACACCTTTGGCAAGGCGGGATGATTCTCGCCTTCTTGTTTTGCCTAAGAATAATGGCTTAGTGGAACATAAAAAATTCTATCAAATAGTTGACTATTTAATTCCGGGGGATACTTTAGTTCTGAACAATACTAAAGTGATTCCAGCTCGGTTATTTGGAAAAAGAGCAGATACAAATGGTAAAATAGAGGTTCTTCTTTTGAAAAGAATAGTAGGTAATACTTGGGAGACATTGGTAAAACCCGGTAGAAGGGCTAAATTAAATAGTTTATTGGTCTTTGGAGATGGACGTTTATTAGGAAGGGTAAAAGGAGAAACTGATTTCGGGGGAAGGATAATCGATTTTGAGTATGAGGGTGATTGGCATCATTTATTAGATGAGCTTGGGCAAATGCCCTTACCGCCTTATATTACTGCTAAGTTAGAGGAAAAAGATCGTTATCAAACAGTTTATGCTCAATATGAAGGTTCTGCTGCTGCTCCTACGGCAGGACTGCATTTTACCCCTGAACTAATAGAAAAAATAAAAAGAAAAGGAGTAAATTTGGTTTATATTACTCTTCATGTTGGTTTGGGTACTTTTCGTCCTATTCAGGTTGAAAATGTTGAAGAGCATAGAATGCATGAAGAGTTTTATCAAATTACTCCCGAAGCTGCAGGATTGATAAACCAGGCGATAAAAAACAAAACGAGAATCATTGCAGTGGGGACAACTTCTGTTAGAACCTTGGAGAGTGCTGTGAACGAACATAATCTTATAGAGCCAGGCCAGGGATGGACCAATATTTTTATTTATCCGGGTTACCAATTTAAAGTTGTAGATGGATTGATAACTAATTTTCATTTGCCAAAATCAACTTTGATTATGTTGGTTTGTGCTCTGGCTGGTAAAGAGAGGGTAATGGCGGCATATAAAGAAGCAATTAGATTGAGATACAGGTTTTATAGTTTTGGTGACGCCATGTTAATAATTTAGATATTTTTTGACTTTAGGTAGGTTCTGAAACTTTATCTAAAGTATATCCAGAAACTGTGCAGTTTTCATTTCATAAAAAGAATGATGCTTGTAGAGGTAGCTGTTTGATGAAGAGAGGAGGCTAGTTATGGCTATTAAATATGAAGTGCTGAAAGAATGTTCTAAGACTGGTGCTCGTTTAGGTAGGTTAACAACCGCTCACGGTGTAATTGAAACTCCTGTTTTTATGCCTGTGGGAACTCAGGCTACAGTAAAAACTATGACTCCTGAAGAATTAAAAGAAATGGGGACGCAAATCATTTTAAGTAATACTTACCATTTGTATATGCGACCAGGTCATAAATTAATTGAAAAAGCTGGAGGTTTGCATAAGTTTATGAACTGGGACAGATCTATTTTAACTGATAGTGGGGGGTTTCAAGTATTTAGTTTAGCTAAGTTAAGAGATATTACTGAAGAAGGAGTTAAATTTAACTCTCATTTAGATGGTTCAATTCATTTTTTTACTCCTGAACTTGCTACTGAAATTCAGATGGCTCTCGGTTCTGATATTATTATGGCTTTTGATGAGTGCATACCATATCCCTGCGACTGGGATTATGCTAAAAAATCTTTGGAGCGGACTACCCGTTGGGCGGCTAGATGCAAAAAAGTACATAGTAGGGAAGATCAAGCTTTATTTGGTATTGTACAGGGTGGAATGTATAAGGATTTACGCAGATTGAGCGTGGAACAGATTGTTGAATTGGATTTTCCTGGTTATGCAATTGGCGGGCTTAGTGTAGGGGAACCTAAAGAGGTTATGTATGAAATTTTGGCATATACTGCTCCTCTCCTGCCTAAAGATAAACCAAGATATTTAATGGGAGTTGGCAGTCCGGACTATTTAATTGAGGGTGTTGCTTTTGGAATTGACATGTTTGATTGTGTTTTACCTACCCGGATTGCTAGGAACGGTACTGTTCTTACTAAAAAAGGCAAGTTAGTCATTCGCAATGCTACTTATGCGGAAGAATTTATTCCTTTAGAACCTGGTTGCAATTGTTATACCTGCCGTAATTATTCAAGAGCATATATCAGGCATTTAATAAAGGCTAATGAAATTCTTGGGATCCGATTGACTACTATTCACAATCTTTATTTTTTATCTAATTTAATGGCTGAAATTCGAGAGGCGATTAAAGAAGATAGGTTTTATGATTACCGTTCAAAAGTTCTTACGGAAATGGGGGAGGAAGATTTTTCTTTTGTTGGTGGCTGCGAGGAAGGATTTTAAATGCAAAAAGTGAAATAATAAATCCTAAGTTGGCAACGTAATTAATAATATAATTAATATCGGGAGGAGAATGTGTATGCAAACTTATTTTTTAAGTCTACTAGTTATGGGGGTAATCTTATATTTTCTTATTGTCCGTCCCCAACAGCAAAAACAAAAACAGCATGTAGAAATGGTTTCAAATCTAGAAGTTGGAAACCGGATTATTACTATTGGTGGAATTTCTGGTGTCGTTAAAGAAATTATTAGTGAAAATAGGATAAAAGTTGAAATTGCTGATGGTGTGATAATTGAACTCTTGAAAAATGCTGTTGCATTTAAAGATGAGGGGTATGAAGAAGATCATTTTGATTTAGATGAAGAAACCATAGAAGCTTTAGAAACAAAAGAGGCAACTGAAAAAAAAGAAGAGATCGAAGAAAAGTAAAATCCTTAATAAGGAAATAAAAATTTAAACATAAATATATTAATAAAGGTTCTTAAAAAATGCACCCCTAATGCAAACAAGTTAATGTTAGAGGGTGTATTTTTTATAGCTGATTTTATTCAGATTAATCTTATGCTAAAATAATTACCAGGTGTTGAAGATCGATTTGGGATAATAGTAAGGGTGATAAAATAATGAAGAAAAAAACAATTCTATATTTGGTGCGCCATGGTGAAACCAGATGGAATTTGGAGCAGAGGTTTCAGGGGCACACTGACATCGAATTAAGTGAAAAGGGAGAAAAACAAGCTATACTGATTTCTCGTCGATTAAAGAATGTGCCTATTTCAGCGGTATATTCCAGTGATTTAAGTAGGGCCTATGTGACAGCTCAGATTATTGCTGATTCTCATAACTTATCGGTTAAGCAAATACCTGAATTAAAAGAAATGTGCTATGGGGAATGGGAAGGTAAAATGTTTCAGGAGATTAATCAAGAATATGGTGAACGTTTTCCGCGTTGGCTGAGCAACCCTACAATTTTTCAAATACCTAATGGGGAGGCAATTGATAAATTGCAGCTGCGGGTTGTAAAGGCAATTACTGAAATAGTTGAAAAACATCCTGGGGAGCAGGTTGTAGTGGTAACCCATGGTATTGCTATTAAGACAATTATTTCATCTGTTCTAGGTTTGCCTCTATCTCAGATTTCTCGTTTTCGGCAGGACAATGCATCCCTAAATATTATAGAATTTTATAATGGAAAGGGGGTAGTTCTTACTCTTAATGATACATGTCACTTGTCTTGAAAATGAGTTGTGTAAAGTTGACATTTATTTGTTTTCTAAGCTATAATTAGAAAAAACAGAAATAAGCTGGTGAGTTAATGCAAAAAAAGATAACCGAACTTAGAGATAGGTTAACAAATTTAGATTATAAATTTACCCCCCAGCGGAGGGCTGTTTTGGAAGTCCTTTTAAAAAATCCTGACGGTCATTTGAGTGCAGATGAGATATATGAATTGGTAAAAGAGAATTATCCAGAAATGGGGATAGCTACAGTTTATCGTACTTTAGATCTCCTGGTTAAACTGGATATATTACAAAAGCTAAATTTTGGAGATGGTTGCAGTAGGTTTGAATTTAGTCAGTCGGAACATCATCACCATCATTTAATTTGTTTAAAATGCGGCAAGTTTATAGAGGTAAGGGGAGATCTATTGGAAAAATTAGAAGAAATGATTACAAGAGAAAATCAATTTGAAATTATTAATCATGAACTAAAATTTTATGGCTATTGTTCTGACTGCCGTAATAAAAACAAGGATAAAGAGTGATTATCCCTTGTGGATAAAATATTTTTATGGAGGGGACATTTATGGAAAAACATATTAAAGTTCTAGCTAAGCCAGAGTTAAACAAAACCAATAACGTAGCAAAGGGATGTGGAGAATGCCAAGCATCCTGCCAGTCTGCTTGTAAAACTTCATGTACAGTAGGTAATCAAGTTTGTGAAAAATAAATTTTAAATTTGCTAAAACTTTAACACAAAACCTGTTCAAAAGCCCAGTCTGTTAAATTTGATACTGCTGGGCTTTGCTTTTTTAATAGTTTTAGGAGGAGAGGATGTTTTTCAGTGGTTCAAAAATTAGAAATCCATAAATTTAAAGTAGCTAACAAAATGTATTTACTAGATGTAAACGCAGGTTCACTATTAAAAATTGACCAATTGATCTGGGACATCTTAGATTTATATAATGATTTTTCTAGGGAAGAAATAATTTTAACTCTTCAAGCTAAATATGATAAACAACAAATTGAAGACGGATTGGCTGAACTGGAAGAGTTGATCAAGGAAGGCGTTTTACTTGATCAGAAAAATCAATCCCCGAATGAAATGTGTTCAGTTAAGGGAGATGTGATTAAAGCTTTATGTTTGCATATTGCTCATGATTGTAACTTGCGTTGCAGTTATTGTTTTGCTTGTGAAGGAAATTTTGGTGGTACTGCAGGATTAATGTCTGTTGAAACGGGGAAAGCAGCATTAGATTTTTTACTTGCTCATTCGGGTAAACGTCATAATTGTGAGGTCGATTTTTTTGGTGGGGAACCTTTACTAAATTTTTCAGTACTTAAAGAGATAGTGGAATATGGTAAAAGAATAGGTCATCAAAGAGGAAAAAACATTCGTTTTACCCTAACTACCAATGCAATTTTATTGGATCAGGAAGTGCAGGATTATTTGAACAAAGAGGGATTTAGCGTAGTGCTTAGCCTGGATGGTAGAAAAGAAACCAATGATCGAATGAGAGTTGATAAAGGGAATAATGGCACTTATGAGCGGATAGTAGAGAGAATTGTTCCCTTTGTTGAAGGAAGAAACCACACCAATTATTATGTTCGCGGAACTTACACCAGGTATAACCTTGATTTTGGTGCAGATGTGGCTCATCTTGTTAACCTTGGTTTTAAACAGATATCTGTTGAACCTGTAATTGGAAGTGTAGAACAGGATTATGCACTTAGAGAAGACGACCTTCCTAAAATTTATGCTGAATATGAAAGATTATCCCAGTTGTATTTAGAACTGTATGATACGGATAAAGAGTTTTCTTTTTTTCATTTTAATATAAATTTAGATCAAGGACCCTGTTTACCTAGAAGACTGGTAGGCTGTGGGGCTGGTTATGAATATGTGGCTGTTACACCGGAGGGAGATATTTATCCCTGTCATCAGTTTGTAGGACGGAAGGAATTTAGATTGGGGTCAGTTTTTACCGGTATAGAAAATCCAGCTATTCGGGAAGAGTTTAAAAATGCCAACATCTATACTAAGGAAGGATGCGCTGAATGCTGGGCTCGTTATTATTGCAGTGGGGGTTGTCATGCTAATGCTCATCTTTTTAATGGGAGTATTTTAAAACCTGACCAACTTAGCTGCTCAATTATGAAAAAGCGTTTAGAATGTGCCTTAGCGGTACAGGGTGAACTGCTTGAACGTTCAATGAGGAAATATAATTAGAAAAACCAGGCAGCCGAGTTAGGCTGCCTGGTTTTTAGTAATAATTTATTTTGCAAATACGTGATTTCCAATTTTTCTGATTATAGGTCTGCTGAAAATCCAGGAAGAAGTTGATTTGGTTGGGTTATAAAAGTATAATGCTCCATAGGACGGATCCCAACCGTTTATTGCATCTTGAGCTGCTTTAATAGCAGATGGAGTAGGAGTTTGGTAGATAGTACCGTTCATTACCGGTTCAAACTGTCCTGGTTGATAAATTACAGCGGATATGGAATTGGGGAATTTTATATTTTTCACCCTATTTAGAATTACAGCTCCAACAGCTACCTGGACTTCATAGGGTTCTCCTTTTGCTTCTAAACTTATTAATTGGGCTAGCAATTGCATTTCCTGTGAGCTAATACG
>DUMD01000126.1 GCA_012840065.1 Clostridia bacterium | reverse complement strand
TTACAGTCTGCCCCCTTTGGCCACTTGGGTATCCCTCCATGATGGAGCTGGTGATGGGACTCGAACCTCCGACACACGGATTAGAAGTCCGTTGCTCTATCCAACTGAGCTACGGGCGCACTAAACAAAAACTAGCTTCTCCTACCTTAAATTTTTTATACCTAAAATATCAAAACTTCACAAAAAAGTTCCGCTAATCGCGACATAATATATCATAATATATGATTTATTACTTGTCAAGTATCTTATTGCTGGCATTTTTTAATCCCAAATATGATAAAAATAATCTATAATAGTATATCTATTTAGCTGATTTTAATTAGTTTGACATTAGAAAAATTGTTATGATAATTTTTCTAATGTGAAAAAAAAACTTTCCTTATTAGAAAAGGAAAGTTTAATAAGCAAATGGAGCGGAAGACGGGATTCGAACCCGCGGCACCCAGCTTGGAAGGCTGGAACTCTACCCCTGAGTTACTTCCGCATTTAATGGTCGGGGCGGAGGGATTTGAACCCCCGACCCCATGGTCCCAAACCATGTGCGCTACCAAACTGCGCTACGCCCCGTCACCGACAAAGTTAAGTATATAATATAACAAAATCACAGTCAAAACCGAAAGTTGTTAAATATGGACAATTTTTATTCTCTAATGTTCAATTGCTCAATTTTTTGCTCTTTTTTAATACCTATCGCTAAAAATTATTTTTAGCTATTTAAATAAAAAGTATGTATATTTATTTTCTTGCCGGCATCAATATCAGCAATAGCAAAAGAAGGCCCCTTAGAACTAAGAGGATATCTAATGCTCCCCGGATTTAAAAAAGTAATTCCATCTATCTTTTGAACATCAGCTAAATGGGTATGTCCATAAATAACCAGATCCGCTTCATTTTTTTTAGCCTGTTGTACCAGCCGGTTAAGACCGGCCTTTACCCCGTATAGGTGCCCATGAGTTAGCCATATCCTGCAGCCATTTAAGGTAATAAACTGTTCATAATGACCAGGCCTACCATAGTCCCCGTTACCTAAAACAGCTATTATGGGAATATCAAGACAGTAAGCAAGGTCCTCAGCATCTCCTACATAATCTCCCGCATGAAATAAATAATCTATTTTTCCCATTTTCTCAATTGCCCGATATGCTGTTTGAAAATCCCTGTGAGTATCACTAATTATCCCTATTTTAAAACCGCTCACAGTACAACTACTCCTTACTTAACCTTAAAATATTATCAATAATAATTTGTTTCATCTTCCTCATTGCCTCGGCTCGATGACTAAGAGAATTTTTTTCTTCTGGACTTAGCTCTGCCATAGTCATTGCCAATTGAGGCAAATAAAAAATAGGATCATAACCAAAACCGTTTTGGCCTTTCGGCTCAAAAGCTATAAGTCCTTCACATTTGCCTTCCGCAACATAGTAATTACCATCAGGATAAGCGATAACCAAGCAGCAAATAAATCTAGCCTGCCGTTTCTCCAGGGGAAGGCCGGCTAACAATTGTAAAAGCTTTTTATTATTATCGCTGTCACTAGCATTTTCTCCGGCAAATCTGGCAGAATATACTCCAGGGGCACCTTCTAGATAATCAACTTCTAAGCCTGAATCATCTGCCAAAGTAAGCAAATTGCTAAATTTGGCAAGTTCTAAAGCTTTCTTTTTAGCATTATCCAAGAAAGTTTTTCCATCCTCCAAAATCTTTGGAGGTCTATCTAATTCTTTAAGAGAAACTAATTGAATAGGCAAATCCTCTAATAACTTTTTAAATTCTTTAATCTTTCCCTCATTACCTGTAGCAAGCAAAATCTTAGCCATTTTACTTTTCATCCTCTTTTTTTTCTAAAACCTCGGCTAAAACTTCTTTTTGGATCCTAATTAATTCAGAAATACCTTTATAAGCAAGATTATGGAGACTATCTAACCTTTCTTTAGAAAATGGTTCTTTTTCTGCAGTCCCCTGGACTTCAATAATTCTTCCGTCTTCAGTCATGACAAAATTCATATCAACTTCTGCCCTGGAATCTTCTTCATAACATAAATCCAGCAGTTCCTGGTTTTCCACTATTCCAACACTAATAGCAGCCACAAAATTATTTACCGGAATTTCAGTTAAAATTCCCTGTTCTTTCAATTTAGCTAAAGCATCATAAACAGCAACCATGGCTCCAGTTATTGAAGCTGTTCTCGTTCCTCCGTCTGCCTGGATCACATCACAATCAACCCAAATGGTTCTTTCACCTAAGGCAGCCAAGTCAACAGCAGGTCTTAATGCCCGTCCAATTAAACGCTGAATTTCCTGAGTCCTACCACTTATTTTTCCCCGGTCCCGTACAGTCCTTTGCTGGGTAGCTCTTGGCAGCATAGAGTATTCTGCGGTAATCCATCCTTTTCCTTCTCCTCTAAGAAAAGGAGGAACCTTATCTTCTATAGTAGCCGTACAAATTACCTTTGTATTTCCTGCTTGGATAAGGACAGAACCCTCAGCATACTTTATAAAATTTCTAATAATTTTTACCTCCCTAAGCTGGTCAGCTACTCTTCCATCTATTCTTTGCATTTAAATTCCTCCTTGCAAGTCACCATAAAGTTTTTATATTTTCTCTTTCCTTCTTCATATAAATTATTTCCCCTACAATCAATTGCAACTATAACGGGAAAATCCTCTACTTCCAAGCAATAAATTGCTTCCGGGCCAAGATCCTCATAGGCAATAACCTGGGCCGATTTTATAGTTTTAGCAAGCAAAGCCCCAATTCCTCCGGTAGCAGCAAAATACACCGCTTTATTTCTTTGTATAGAACTTACCACTTCCTGGGACCGATTACCTTTACCAATCATTCCTTTCAGCCCTTTATCTAGCAAAAGAGGAGTATAAACATCTACCCTCCCACTGGTGGTAGGTCCAGCGGAACCAATCACTTGCCCCGGTTTGGCTGGACAAGGCCCCACATAATAAATTATTTGTCCTTTTAAGGATAGGGGCATTTCCTCGTTATTGACAATTGTTTGAATCAATCTCTGGTGAGCACTATCCCTGGCGGTATAAATAGTACCGGAAATTAAAACCCTGTCTCCCGCCTTTAATCTACTCACAACCGTGTCGTCTAAAGGAGGCTGAATACGCAAATAATCTTTCATCGTTTCACCTCCCTAAAGCAAGCACTCGGCATGGCGGGTAGCATGACAGCTGAGATTGACCGCCACCGGAAGACTAGCAATATGAGTAGGATAATATTCAATATGAACAGCTAAAGCAGTAATTATTCCCCCAAACCCCTGAGGCCCGATTCCAGAAGCATTGACAGTTTGCAGTATTTCTTTTTCCAAGGCCTTTATTTCTCCATCCCTATTGGGTTGGTTTAGAGGGCGAAGTAAAGCTTTTTTTGCAAGCAGGGTAGTCTTCTCCATATTTCCGCCAATCCCAATCCCAATTATTAGCGGTGGGCAAGGATTAGCACCTGCCTCCTCCACTGCCTTTCTTACAAAATCCACAAGACCTTTTTTCCCTTCCGCAGGTTTTAACATAGCTAACCTGCTCATGTTTTCGCTTCCGGCTCCCTTCGGCATTAAAACAATCTTTAATTTATCACCGGGTACAATTTCGCTATGGATAATAGCCGGTGTATTATCATTTGTATTCTTTCTGAGAAAAGGATGGTTTACAATGGATTTTCTCAAGAACCCCTTACTATATCCTTTCCTGATTCCTTCATTTATTGCATCATAAAGATAACCACCAGTAAAATGAATTTCCTGACCTATTTCTAAAAAAACGATACTCATTCCAGTGTCTTGGCAGATAGGCATTTGTTCTTTTTGAGCAATCTCGGCATTAGCAATTATTTGCTTTAAAATCTCTTTTCCTAACGGAGACTTCTCTTCAGCTTCAGCCCGCTGTAAACCAATTAAAACATCCTCGGGCAAACAGCAATTAGCTTCAATGCTGAGTTTCTCCACAGCTTTAGCTACCTCAGCTACATTAACCTCCCTCATTTAAAAATCCTCCTAACTAATCAATCCAATAGCTTTCCCCTTCTTCTGCAATTATTACTTCCTTGCCGTATGTTTCTCCAGCTTCTTTAGCATATTGTTCTAGAGAAAATTCAGGCCAAAAATGAGTAAGCATTAATTTCTTTACTCCAGCTATGCTAGCCAATTCGCCTGCTTGTCCAGCTGTTAGGTGCCCTGTTAACTCACTTCTGTCCTCATCCTCATTGCGTAAAGTAGACTCGGCTAATAACAAACTACTCCCTTTGCTGAAATCAATTAATTGTCCATGGAAACTAGTATCACTGGTATAAACCAACTGGCAATTATTGTTTCTCACTTTTACAGCGTAAGTAGGAACCGGATGATTAACTTGTAAAAAATTAAGCTGTAAAGAACCAATCCTTTCTTCCTCAGAACCAATTTCGCGAAAGAGAAAAGGATCAGCAAAACTTTTTTTAGACTCCTCATTGCTAAAAATCCTAGTAAGCTCTATATCCCCTCCCGGAGGCACTAGAACCAATAATTTATCCTTGCGTTTATTAAATTTACTCAGCTGCAAAGCATACCTCAAAGGATAAAGATCAAGATAATGATCTGCATGAAAATGAGTGATAACAATAGCGCTAAGATTTGTCCAGGAGCAAAAGTTCTGCAAACGGCTAACAATCCCGCTGCCACAATCCAACAAAAGATTAGTATCCCCATCCTGCAACAGATAGCCCGAACAAGCTCCACCGGCGGCAGGATAAGCACCATAGCGGCCTAACACAGTAAGCTGCACTTTTTCCCCTCCTATCGCTGGAAGATTTTCGTTTTTAGAAGAAAGAAAAGTAATGGGTAACCTAAAACATAACAGGATACAGCCTGACCAAGTCCCACCGAAGAAATAGTTAACCAAAGAGGTAAACCGTATAAATAAGCAAGCATTATTCCAATGATTAACGCATTGACAATTACCGGAGGCAATGGAGCAAGGTAAGGCTTTTTGGTTTTCATGGTAAGATACGCAGCTAATAAGGTGGCCAAACTACCAAAAACCACATCCATCCACATTAAAGGATTAGGACTAAAAAAATTAGCTATTAGACAGCCTACAAACAGGCCCGGAACTGCACTTTTTAAAACAAAGGGTAAGACAGTAAGAGCCTCCGAAAACCTGAACTGAACAGGACCAAAACTCAGTGGTGAAAAAGTAAGAGTTATGATGACATAAATAGCAGCAATTATTGCTGCTTGAATTAGATAAAGAAGATTCTTTTTAATATGACTCACCCCTTCTGTGCAACAATTTCTGCATTTTTAACTGTTCTTTATTATCTTTCCCCTTTTTTTTCTGTCAATCCACTGCTTCTAAACATTTCTCCGTCCTTTGTTCGGGCCAGAACTTAATCATCTTCACCTGAAGAGGTATGTTTAACAATTTTTGTCCTACCTGCTGAAATTTTTCCGGTTGAGCAGTAACCCAATAACGATCATAATCGGCCTTTTTTCCATAATTTAGTCGTCCCTCTTTTCCTAAAATCCGGGCAACTGCCTTAACAGTTTCCTCCGCCGGATCCAGAAGGGTCACCTTATCTCCCATAACTTTACTGATTACAGGACGAAGGTGGGGAAAATGAGTACAGCCTAGAATTAAAACATCTACCTCAGCTTCTTTCAATGGCTTAAGATAATATTCTGCCACTTCCCAGGTCTCTTTTTCATCCACCTTACCCTCTTCTACCAAGTTTACAAATAAAGGACAAGGCTGTCCAAATACTTCAATCTCTGGCATACAAGATTTTATTGCATTTTTATGAGCATTACTATTTATTGTCCCAACTGTACCTATAATGCCAACCCTTCCATTTTTAGTAGCATTAACAGCTGCTTGAGCCACAGGCTCAATAACACCAATAATAGGAACCGCTATTTCCCTTTTTAACTCTTCCAAACCGGCAGCAGATGCCGTGTTGCAAGCTACAATAATTGCTTTTACTCCCTGTTCGAGTAAAAATTTAGCTATTTCGATGGCAAACCCCTTCACTTCTCTTAAATCCCGAGGACCGTAAGGAAAATGTACAGTATCGCCAAAATAAATTAACTGTTCATTGGAAAGCTGCTGTATTAATTCTTTAACAACGGTAAGGCCACCCACGCCGGAATCTAATAAACCAATTGGCCGCTTCAATTCAAGCGGCGCCAGGGACTGTTTCAACAAATCCACCTCCAGATAAATCAAAAAAATCCACCACAATCAAAGCTAATCTTAACTCAAATAATATTGTATGTTAGACCTCAACTAAAATGTAGCTAAAAATTTTTAAACTCCAACAGACTTTTTTCATCTTAGACTTCATGAACATGAAACCAGCCCCCTCTTGCTGCCAAAGTATCCATTACCGTGAAAAAATTCTCCTTATCTAATTGATCTATTTTATCTAACGGTCTTTGTACAGATAAATGGCCAAAACAAAGCTAGCCAGATAATTACCTTTCGTGGGCTTCCTTTGTTTTTTTCCCAATTTAATTCAGCTTTATCTTTTTGGGTCGGCTAAAAATAGGATAAAAAATATTTAAACCGCCAACTTGTTAAATAAGCGGTTTTCTATCCAACAAAAGGCGTAAATTAATAGGGAACTGGTTCAGACCAATTTTTACTTATTTATATTATTTTTTATATTATTTCTAAAATAAAGATAAAATAAGCAAACTTAATCCTCATTAAATTAGTCAACTCTTAAAGCTGCACTGAAAAATACAGCATTTTGAGTTGACTAATTTAATTACTTTTAATATTATTCTATCTTTAAACAAAAGATTTCTATATATATTTTGACTAGTCTAGGCAAATATCCTTCTAAAAGAAAGAGAAAAGACTTTCAAGTCTAGACTTGTTTTAAGAGCTCTGTTAGGAACTGTCTGGCCCTCCGGGCAAAATCCTCTCCATTTATCGATTTTCTGGCCAGCTGTTCCATAGGACAAATATTCTGTTTATCCGGAGCCAGAATATAAGGTACTTTCTTTTCTGTTTCAGTAAAAATACCGGCCTTTTTTAAAACTTCCAAGGCAGAAAAGCTAGCCAGTTCACCATATACTTGAGCCACTCCTAAGTCTTTATATAGCAATGCTGCCGCATTGCCAACAACTTTATCGGCAGCAGAACTATTAGTCAAATCAAGATCTTTATTTTCATAAAGTTCTAAAAGAGGAGATATTCCCCGTCCGTCTTTACCATAAATCAGCTCCCCATCTTTTACAACAGCTATTTTATATTTTTTCTCTTTTAAAATTTTAATCGCTTTCTGTAAATCTTCGTTCATTTAAACTAGTCCTCCTCTTTAAAATTGCAATAAAAGTTGGTACTAAAATCAATTGGATAACTATACCGGGGATAGAAGTTACTAAACCGGTTTTAAAATAAACTAATGGAGGTACAGGAAGTTTAAAAAATGGAATTAGCAAATACAAAGCTGCCAACATTATTATTCTGCCAACTACCATAGCTGTCAACAGGGGAATAAAAATGTTGTTTATTTTTCTGCTCACAAAACCAATAACTAGGCCATAAG
This sequence comes from Clostridia bacterium, assembly GCA_012840065.1. Lineage (GTDB taxonomy): Bacteria > Bacillota > DUMD01 > DUMD01 > DUMD01 > DUMD01. The sequence goes on along the minus strand of DUMD01000126.1, from coordinate 147 downwards.
CAGCCATTTCTATAGCCATATAAGGCAATACGGGAGGCTGCATAGCCGGCATTCCTGTAACCAGATGACTTATAAGAGGGGTCAGCAATCCCACGGCAAAGCCATAAGTTGGTCCTAAAACAAATCCTGCAAAATAAGTAGGATAAT
>DUMD01000125.1 GCA_012840065.1 Clostridia bacterium | reverse complement strand
GGTGAAGACATAGTTTTTTTACGGAAGATTGTACCCGGCGGAAGTGATCGAAGTTATGGTATTCACGTAGCGCGTCTAGCCGGCTTACCGTCTGCTGTCATAGAAAATGCAAAAAAAATACTCCATAGATTAGAAAATTCTGCGCTTCTTCAAGAAGCTAAAGTAAACAAAATAAACGAAAAAACAGCTGCAGCTGTAGAAAAAAAAGAAACTTTTCAAAAATCTAATAAGTTAGAAATCGATCCGAAACTAGCTTCTTTACTCAAAGAGCTCAAGAATTTAGACATTAATAATCTTACACCGTTATCAGCTCTTAATAAATTAAATGATCTTAAAACGAAAGTAGAGCAATATATTGAATCTAAAGACATGGAGGGAAATAATATTGCCTAATAATATACATATTCTTGATGAAACTACCGCTAACCTAATAGCTGCAGGAGAAGTAATAGAAAGACCTGTGTCAGTAGTAAAAGAACTAATTGAAAACTCCTTAGATGCTGGTGCAGATAAAATTGAGGTAATATTTCTAGGAGGCGGTAAAAAGCTTATTCAGGTTACTGATAATGGCATAGGGATGAATAAAAGCGATGCGTTATTAGCATTAGAAAGACATGCAACAAGTAAAATAAAATTTGCAGATGATCTTTTTGCCCTTAATACTTTAGGTTTTAGGGGGGAAGCATTACCAAGTATAGCAGCTGTTTCACATATGGAAATTATTACGAGAACCAGGTCCGAACTTAGCGGAACTAAAGTCAGTGCAATTGGAGGTAAAATCACTGATGTTAGTATTGTTGGAGCATCTCCTGGAACAACAGTAAGAGTCAAAAATCTATTTTTCAATACTCCAGCCAGGCTACATAATCAAAAAAGCGAGAGCTCGGAGTTAGCAAGAGTATCCGACTTAATAACCAGATATGCCCTGGCTTATCCAAACGTTGCTTTTACTTTGTTAGCAAATCAAAAATTAATTTTATCTACTTCAGGAGATAATAATTTATTAAACACAATTGCTACAGTATATGGAGTAGAAGCAGCAGAAAAAATGATTAAAATTAAAAATAATGATGAAAAAATATCTTTAATAGGGTACCTGGGAAAACCAGAATTGAACAAGCCATCAAGACATTTTCAAACTGTTATTATTAACGGACGTTATGTTGATAGTTCCTTAATATCAAGGTCCGTGGAAAGGGCTTATTCTACCTTTTTACCTATAAATAAATATCCATTTTTTTTTATTAAACTTAATGTTCCACCTGCTCAGCTAGATGTAAATATTCATCCAACTAAAACAAGAATTAAATTATTAAATGAAGAGATAATTCTTAAAAATATTGAACAAACTGTAAGAAATGCTCTATTAACATCAGCAGTTATTCCCGGAGAAAAGATAAATAAAACCAGCAGCGAAGCAAAAATAACGGATTTGCAATTTAGAGTAGTTAAAGATATAGTTGAAGAAGATATACAAAGTTATGAAGATAAAAAGGATGCTAAGATTTTTGCTTATAAAAGACAAGAGTCAGTTGAAAATGAAGTCAGCTATATTAAAGAAGAAAATAAAAATGATAAGATTTACGCACAACAACCTCCTTTATTTATTGAAAAAAAACAATTGATTCCAAGTCTTACTTTTACAGCCCAGTTATATGCTACTTATTGGATTGGCAGAGATGACAGCGGCAATGAATACTGCATTGACCAGCATGCTGCCCATGAAAGAGTATTATATGATAAATTAATGAAAGAAAAAAAACAAACTGAAGTAAATGTTCAACATTTACTTCTTCCTTACATTTTTGATTTTAATGCCCAGGAAGCTATTTTACTAAGGGAATATATTGATTTTCTTGCCCAATTTGGAATTGAAGTATCTGATTTAGGTGGAAACACTTTTTCAGTAAGAACTATTCCCTTAATAACTAAACAAACTATTAATGAAAGTTTAATGAAAAATGTTCTTGAAAAACTGATTAGTTGGGGAAAAATAAACTCCACTGAGGAATTAATTCACCCATTTTGTACAGTACTGGCTTGCCGAACGGCAATAAAAGCCGGCACAAAGGTAAGTATTGAAGAATTTGATCATATCTGGCAACAATTAAAACATACCGATAATCCATATACTTGCCCCCATGGTAGGCCAACGGTTATAAAACTAGAAAAAGAATATTTTGATAAAAAATTCAAACGTATTTAAAAAATAATTCAATTCCTCTTATCTGATTTTGATTACAAGTTTTTGTCTCTAACTAACTAAAAACAAAGCAGCGAATCTAGTAAAATTCATATCTTCATGATTTGAACTAGGTGGTGAGATAGTTTTGCCAGAAAATAATAAGCTTATAGTTATTGTAGGTCCTACAGCAGTAGGAAAAACAGCTTTAGCTATTGAGTTGGGCCAACTAATTAATGGAGAAATTATTTCAGCAGATTCTGTTCAAATATATAAATATTTGGATATTGGAAGTGCAAAACCAACTATTTCAGAGCAAAAAAAAATAACTCATCATTTAATTGATATTATTGAACCAGATGTTCCCTTTAGCGTTGCAGACTATCAAAAATTAGCAAAAGTAAAAATTAAAGAAATAAATGCAAAAAATAAAATACCTATTTTAGTTGGTGGAACTGGTTTATATGTTCAATCAGTTATCGATGATTATGATTTTTCTAAAGAAGAGGGAAATTATGAATTTAGAGAGCAGTTAAAAAGAATATCTTTAGAAAAAGGCAATGATTTTTTATATGAAAAACTTAAAAAAGTTGATCCTGTATCTGCATCTAAGATACATAAAAATGATGTAAAAAGAATAATCAGAGCTTTAGAGGTTTATTATAAGACAGGTAAACGTATATCTGAAGTTAAAGATAAACGTTATACCTCTTCACCTTATGATTTAATCTTTTTTGGTCTAAGATTGCCAAGAGATGAGCTTTATAGAAAAATTGATTTAAGAGTAGACCAAATGATTGAAGAAGGTTTATTAGAAGAAACAAAAAAACTTCTTAATCTAGGTTATTCAGATAAATTGAATTCAATGCAAAGTTTGGGTTATAAGGAAATGATTCAATATCTAAAAGGAGAACTTGATTGGGATGAGGCAATTTCCCTTTTAAAAAGAAATACAAGAAGATTTGCTAAAAGACAATTAACTTGGTTTAAAAGAGATAAAAGAATTATCTGGATAGATAAAAGTAAAAATATAAAGGAAGATACTTACAAAATGTTGGAAATAATAGAAGGAAAATGGGATATACTAACGAATACTAGAAATAACCAGATATAGTTTGGAGGGAAAAAATAAAATGTCAAAAACACAAATTAATTTACAAGATAGTTTTCTTAATCAAATAAGAAAGGAAAATACCCCTATCACCGTTTATTTGGTTAATGGTTTTCAACTGAAAGGAGTTATTAAGGGATTTGATAACTTTACAATAATATTAGAAAGTGATGGGAAACAGCATTTGGTATACAAACATGCTGTTTCAACCATAACCCCAGCAAAAGGTATGAATTTTATTTTTAACGAAAATAAAAAAGAATGATTGAAAATTCCTGGGCAGAAATGACCCGGGATTTTTCTTGTAGGTGAATTTAAAGTATAAATAAAATGGAGAGTGGTAAGATTAATATGAAAAAAATTAACAATGATAATTTAGTCATTTTAGTAAGTGTCGAATTCAAAACAATCAATAATAAATATAATCAAAATACTTCTCTGGCTGAGTTATATAATCTTGTTGAATCAGCAGGTTACCAAGTTGTTGGAGAATTAAGTCAATCTCGTAGCACTCCGGATCCTTCATTATTTATTGGAGCTGGAAAAGTAGAAGAACTCAAACAATTGGCTAAAAATTTTAAAGTTTGCACTGTAATTTTTGATCATGATTTATCTCCTATTCAACAGAAAAATTTAGAAGAAAAGTTAGAATTAACAGTTATAGATAGAACAGAACTTATTTTAAAAATCTTTTCCCAGAGAGCCCATACAAAAGAAGGTAAACTTCAAGTTGAGCTGGCACGCTTGAATTATTTACTCCCTCGGTTAATCGGTAAAGGGAAGCAGATGTCCCGTTTAGGTGGAGGAATAGGAACAAGGGGGCCGGGAGAAAAACAACTAGAAGTAGATAGAAGGACAATAAAAAATAGAATTGCTGATTTAAATAAGGAAATAGAAGCAATAAAAAAGCATAGAACCATACAAAGAAATAGAAGAAAAAAAATATTAGTACCAGTAATATCACTAGTTGGCTATACCAATGCTGGAAAGTCTACACTTTTAAATACTCTTACCGGATCAGAAGTATATGTTAAAAACCAATTATTTGCAACCTTGGACCCTGTTTCCAGGAAAACAAAGTTACCATCAGGTCAAGAGGTCATTTTTACTGATACGGTAGGTTTCATTCAGAATCTGCCAACTCAGCTGATAGCTGCCTTTAGAGCCACATTAGAAGAAATAAAGGAAGCAGATTTACTTGTCCATGTGGTAGACGTTTCCAATGAAAATTATTTGGAACAGGTTGAATCTGTTTATAAAGTTTTAAAACAAATAGGAGTTGAAAAAAGCCTGTTCATTACTGCCTTAAATAAAGCGGATTTAGTACCCCATTACTTAATTGAAAGAGCTAAAAGACAGCTGCCTAATTCTGTACCTATTTCAGCTAAAAAACAAGTTGGACTAGATGAATTATTACTTAAGATTGAAGATTGTTTATCTGCTAGAAGTAGTAAAATTGAAGTTATGATACCTTACAATAAGATTGATCTATTACATTTATTTTATAATTATGGTATAATTGAACACCTAGAGTACAAAAATGATGGAGTATTTATTCTAGGAACTTTGAGAAATAAAGAAATTGGTTATTTAAATAAATCTTTGTCTAATTTATAGGGGGAATAAGATGCTCTTTGATTCAACACAAAGAAATAGCGTAAGAGAAATTATAAAAGAAGAACTTTGGAAACTAGCAGAAAGGTGTGAAGACGAACTTAAAGATACCTGGACTTATATTAATCGTTTAGAGGAATATAACCAATTAAAAGTTTTGGATGCATTTAAAAAAGAAAAAATCGGTGATTATCATTTTACACCTTCAACTGGTTATGGCTATGGAGATCTTGGAAGAGACGGACTAGAACGGGTATTTGCAAGAGTAATGGGAACCGATGCTGCTTTAGTAAGGTCTCAAATTGTATCAGGTACTCATGCTATAGCTTTAGGTCTATTTGGTTCTCTCAGGCCAGGAGACATTATGCTTTCACTTACTGGACGACCATATGATACCCTTGAAGAGGTTATAGGTATTCGAGGAGCAAAGTATTCAGGTTCACTTAAGGATTATGGTATAGGTTACAGAGAAATTGAGTTAACTAACGAAGGAAGAATTGATCTGAAAAAGTTGAGTGTTGATATGCTGAAAGATGTTAAGCTTGTTTATATTCAACGTTCAAGAGGATATAGCTGGCGAAGAGCTTTAACCATAGAAGAAATTGAAGAAGTAATTACTACAATAAAAAAAATAAACAGTGAAATAATCTGTTTTATTGATAATTGTTATGGAGAATTTGTTGAGCAATTAGAACCAGGTGATGTAGGTGCAGATTTGATTGCTGGTTCCTTAATAAAAAATCCTGGCGGAGGAATTGCACCAGGCGGTGGTTATCTTGCCGGTAGAGAAGATCTAGTGATTAAAGCAGCCAACAGACTTACAGCACCGGGACTTGGAAAAGCTGTTGGGTCCAATCCAGCAGGATATAGGCTTTATTACCAAGGTCTTTTCTTAGCTCCTCATATTGTTGCTCAAGCTTTAAAAGGTTCAATTTTTACAGCAAAAATTTGTTCTGAACTTGGTTTCAATGTATCTCCATTGTTTGACGAAACCAGAGGGGATATTATTCAAACGATCAAGTTTCATAGTTCCGAACAACTTATAAAGTTCTGTCAAAGTATTCAAACAATGTCACCAGTGGATAGTTTTGTTATTCCGCAACCATCTGCAATGCCAGGTTATGAAGATCAGGTTATTATGGCTGCTGGTACATTTATTCAAGGATCTACTTTAGAATTTAGTGCAGATGCTCCTATACGAGCACCATATATCGCTTACCTTCAAGGCGGACTTACTTACAATCATGTAAAATTAGGAGTTTTGTTTGCTTTGCAACAATTAGGACTTAATATTAATAAAAAGCAAAATATAGAGTAAAAAGGACTTATAATGAGAGAATTTGAAGTATTTCAGTCTTAATTCCGATAAAACAAAAATACATCTTAGAAAATTCTAATATATCCTCAATTATGCAAAAAAAATATAAAAAATTATTGACATCCAAGTCTAACAACTCCATAATATACATTGAGACAAAGAGTGGTATATGCCCACAATAATTGCCTCGATAATCTCAAACCATCATCAATGGTGATGGTTATTTTATATGTAAAGGGGGAATTTAGATGTTCGGTCCGCATTTAATGCTTGATTGCTATGGTTGTCCCAGGGAACGTTTAGAAGATCTTGATTTAGTTTATAAGATATTAGATGAATATCCCGATGCTATCGGAATGCATAAAATAATGCCACCTTACGTATTTAGGTATTCGGGGCTTAAACCGGAAGATTGGGGCATTTCAGGAGTAGTTTTAATAGCGGAAAGTCATATCACTATTCATACTTTCCCTGAAAAGGGATATGTAAGTATTGATGTTTTTTCCTGCAAAGAATTTGATTTTGAATATGCTATTAATTATATTGTTAGTGCATTTGATGCTAAAAGGTTTGAGCGCAATCAATTGAATAGAGGAAAGGATTTTCCTAAGGATATAGGGATTGCTCTACATATGACGGAGGAAGAAAGGAAAGAACGCTACCGTCAAACTATGTGCTAACAATGAAAACAAACTGTTTTCAAAAAACCCAGTTTTAAAAATATATGATGCAGGTATGCTGCAAACATTCTATGTTATATTATATTATAAATTTTTAAATTTTAAGGGACTAACCATAGAAAATCAGTTTTTAATTAAAAACAAAAGCCAGTAAAATTTATTTAAAACTAAATATTACTCTAAAACAGAATCTCTATCTATTGTAGATAGAGATTCTATTTTTGTTTTATTGGAAGGAAATGTAAAAATATGGTAGAATATATAAATAAGTAGAATAAGTACAGCTATTATTAAGGATTAAGGAGTGATTTACTCAAATGAGTATCATTAATATAAATGATATGATTAAAAAGATAAAAAATAGCGGGATAAATCAATTAAAAAACCTTTACCAATCTGGTTTTATCCTGAAAGAAAGTATTCAAGCTACTCCTAAACCCCACTTCCAGCTATCTGAATTATCAAATTTCTTGGATAATATAATTATCTTTAATTATAATAAAGATCGGGTTTTTAACATTTTACAAAGAAGGGTAGAAAAGAACACCAGTAATTATTTGGATTATTTCAGATTAGGCCTTTTTATGATCGACAATAATAATTTATTAGAAGCACAGCAATATTTTAAACAAAGCTGTTTATTAAAAAAAGATTTTAGTTTAGGAAGGTATTGGTTGGGTAGGACCTATGAATTACTAGGAGATGAAACAGAAGCATTAATTCAGTACAAAATTGCTAGTGAGTTAGATCCTAGAAATTGGAGATCTTGGCTAAAGAGAGCGGTATTTTTAATTAAAAAAGGAATGTATGAATTAGCTTATGAGTGTGGCCAAAATGCTTTAGCAACTAGTAAAAAAAATGGAGAATTATTTGGCATTTTGGCTTGTTTAGCATTTAGGTTAAATTATCATAAGGAATTTATTGAATTTTATTCTGAAGCACTAAAATTCAACATAAAAGATATAAATATAGTTATTCAACTAAGCAATTGTATGATAAAAACAGAAAACTACGAAGATGCCTTAAAACTAATAGAAAAAAACATAAAAAGAGAGCCTAATAATTTGATATTGTTAAATAATAAAGGTTATTGTTTAAATATGCTTAACCAACATGCTCAAGCACTGTCAATATATCTTAAAGCTCATAATATTAATCCAATGGATACAGAAATTATAAATAATATTGGAACTACTTACTTAAAAATGAATAATGCTTATGAAGCTCAAAAATGGTACGATATAGGTTTAAAAATTCAACCAAATGCAGCAATGTTCAATAATAAGGCAGTTTGCTTAGAATTATTAGGGCAATACGAAGAAGCAGCTATTTTCTACCGTAAAGCAGCAAATTTAGAACCACACAACCCAATATATGAAAAAAATCACCGCCTAAGCTTAATTAAGGCCCATAAATACGAAAATGTAATTGATAGCTGTTTAAAACTATTTAAGACTGGCAACAACATTGATGCTGATACCTATGAGGAAATCGGCTACTGTCTCTATCAATTAAAAAAATATGATGATGCTCTAAGAATGTTTTATGCCGGATTAGCGCTACAGCCTAATAATTCAATTTTACTAACAAGGATAGGGCTTTGTTTGGAAAAACTTAATTTTAAAGAAGAGGCTTTGTCATATTATAATGCTGCTTTAAAAGTTGAAAAATCAAAAAAAGCAATTTAAAAGCCTATTTTCTTTTCAAATCCCTCCTTCTTGCAGGAATATAATAGAATTTGACGAATTATGTTCTAATACTAGATATTGCATGAGCTTACAAATTAGAGGAGGGAGGCAATTGATACAAGAAGATTTCTTGTATTTTTGTCAGAAAGTTTTCCAAAAAACAGGCATAGATTTGCAAAGTTATAAATTCCAGCAAATGAAAAGAAGGCTAGATATGCTTTTAAAGTCAAATAATTTAAGTAATTATAGGGATTATTTTAATTTAATTTCTCAAGATAAAGAAAAATATCAAGAATTTTTAGATAAAATAACAATTAATGTCTCTGAGTTTTTTAGAAACCCAAACCAATTTTTTTACCTTAGAGATAAGATACTACCGGATTTATACAAGGAAAATGGCCCATTAAAAATATGGAGTGCTGCTTGTTCAACTGGGGAAGAACCTTACTCTGTTGCAATGTTGATCAAAGAAGCTGGTGTTAAAATCAAAGATAAAATAATTGCCACAGATATTGACAATAAAGTATTACAAAAAGCCATGAGAGGTATATATAGTAAGAAAAGTATTACCAATGTTCCCCCTAACTATTTAAATAAGTATTTCGAAAAAAAATCTGATGATGAATATATAGTAAAAAAAGAAATAAAAGATATGGTAAAATTTGTTCATCATAATTTACTTAAAGATGAATATGAAAAAGATTACGATTTAATACTCTGCAGAAACGTAGTAATATATTTTACCGATGAAACAAAGCAGAATCTATACAAAAAATTTAATCAAAGTTTAAAACCGGGTGGAGTATTATTTACAGGAAACACAGAGTTGATATTTGATGCAAAATCTTTGGGTTTTCGTTCAATTGCAACTTTTTTCTATCAAAAAATTTCCAACTAAAATAAATCATATATTAATAAACTTTAAAATAAAGTACATATGAAATAAAGTATATAAGAAAAATTATGTGGAAAAGTGAAATTGGCTATTAAAAACATAAAGTAAAGGAAGAGTGATCTAAAGTGAATGCTAGGAGCAATTTTGAGTTTTTGTTAGACAAAAATTTAAACGTTGGAAAGCTGGCAATGTTATTAGCGTTAACCAATACTAAAGAAGAAGAGGAACAGCTTAAAGAACAATTAGCCAAATTTAAAAATATTAAATTTGTAGTAACCGGACTAGGAGGCATGATTGATGAAATTCCTGAAAAAATTATTCAGGTTCTTATAGGTGCTGCTTTGAATACAAATGTAATCAAAAAAGATACACGACAAATTCACGCTTTAATTCATGCAGCTCAAGAAGCAGTTCATGGAATGATGTTGGATCCAACAATAAACGCCAGCTATGCAATGAAAATAAGTATTGTATCAGACGAAAAATGGGTTGCAGTAGGATTGTACGGGAAGGCGGCCTTCCATCCTCTAACTAATCATGAACGTTCAGGCTTAGGTGTTATGCATCTGTAAAGTCTTAAGATAAAAAATAAAATAATCATGACCACCCGTAAAACGGGTGGTCTGCTCCAGCCCTATAAGGGCATTTACTGGCAGAGCCTTAAGGCTCACTGAATGGTCTGCCAACCGCATATTTTTCTCAAACTACCCCTAAAGGGGT
>DUMD01000124.1 GCA_012840065.1 Clostridia bacterium | reverse complement strand
TGTCAACCCCTATTGGGTCATAAAGCATAACTTCTCCCCGGCTTTTTTTACTTGCCCTCAGAAACATTAAAATTTCATTTTCAATGCATTTTGCTGCATATGTTGCCAATCTGGTCTTTTTACTTTCATCATAAGTATTAATTGCTTTAATTAATCCTATGGTGCCAATAGAAATTAAATCCTCCTGGTCTTCTCCTGTATTATCAAATTTCTTTATCATATGAGCTACAAGGCGGAGATTCCTCTCAATAAGTATTCTACGTGCATTTTGATCACCTTGAGCCAGTAATTTGAGTTGTTCCTTTTCTTCCTCGTCAGACAAAGGGGGTGGAAATGTGTCGTTGCTTACATACGACACTAAAAGCATTATTCCACTTAAAAGTGAGGCTACTACAGTTATCCAAGTTCCTGGATCCATCCAGTTCCCACCTCCAAGCAACTTTCTTACTTTAATTGTATGTAAAAGTAAAGAACTACGTGCCTGTCCGGTGGGATATGAATTTTAATCCTTCTCTCTATTATTTTCCTAAGTCCTTATTTTTTAATTAATTTCTTTATCACCTCTAAAGTTTCATCAATACTTCCATTATTATCTACAACATAATCGCAACAAACTATTTTAAATTTCAAACTATCATGCTTCACTCTTTTTTTTATATCTTCTTCTTTTCTTCCAGCCTTTATCATTCTATTTATTCTTTCCTCTTGATCAACCTTTAGATAAATAACAACTATTTCCGCATCTTTTACAGTTTCTTTTAAATCCTTTACCCCCTGAGGATCAATAATATAAAGACTTATCCCTTTTCCTTTATATTGCTCAAATTTTGCCCAATAATGATAACCGTCAAAGTAAGTATAGGCTAGCATCTCGGATTTTTTTTGTTTCCAATATTCTTCTTCCAATACAAATATATGCCCCCATTCATTCGGATACCTTGGAGGTCTAGTTGTATAACTCTTAATTACATTATAACTTTCCCTTTCTAACCTCATTGCCAATGTGGTCTTCCCACTGCCAGATTCACCTACAAGACAAATAATTTTATCTAAACTTTGTTCCACCTTGCAACACTCCTTATTGCTAAATCCAACTTATTATTTCATTCTTTTTAAACTATTAACTTAAAAAATTTAAAATAGAACGCCCAAACTGAATTCAACAGACGTTCTATTTTAAAGAAAATTATTTAATTTCTAAAGGCTTTTCAGGAATATTATACTTCTCTTTTAAAAGCAACACAGCCTGAGGTGATATTTCAAGCATTACAGGCCCAGAATCTCTTTGCACTTGTAATCTGGTTCTTCTTTTCGAAGAAATTAAGGTCAAATAAGGTAAAAGAGAATTATAATCATAAACAATCACCTGGGCAGTTATTTCCTTTAAACCTAATAATCTGGCCGCATATAAACGATGATTGCCTACTTTAACAAAAAATTCCTGCTCAATTTGTTCCAACACAATTGGTTGGTAATTATCTTTTAAGCCCAAAATATATTCCAGTGCCTTAACCAGCTTTTTACCCTTCGGTAACCTTGCTAATTCAGCATAACTTGCTCCACAGGTTCTTAAATATTTAGGAATATTCACCCAGCTATCCCCTCTAATCTCATTTAGCGGAACAGAAACATTATCTTTTTTAATAGAAGGAGCATATTGATAAGCTGGATAATTTATTTCTTTAACAATAAATTGCCCCACTGACAAATCGGGATATCCCCCTTTTGTCTTACTGGCTGCCTCGTTGAATCGTTCTATTTTTTCCTTGATTTCTGCTGCAATATTCTTATTAAGATTGCTATCCTTAAGTTTTATTAAAGGCAAAAGCTGCCCCTCGTCTAAGCAAGAAATATATTCATATTCTAATTTAATCATCCTATCATTTCCTTTCTAAATTTTAGGATTATTTCTCCATAAATTTCAGCTTTTCCTTTTAGGATGCAATTTAAAGATTATATTTCAGCTTAAATTTTTTAAGAATGTTTACTAGATCTTGATAAAAAATAAGAGCAAAAACTAGATTTCCTACGGCATGAATAGTATCGAAAACAAAGCTAAAACTGTTTGTTAAGATAAAACTTTTTAAATTAGGGGGATAGGTATATGCAAACCAAAACCAAATATTTATTATCCAGCTATAAAGATAACCCCAAACAAAAAAATAAATTAGAGTAAAAGCTTTTGACCTAAATAAGCTTAATTTTTCTAAACAACCTGAAAGATAGCCAGCACCTCCCCAAGCGAACATTTGCCAAGGAGTCCAGGGGCCATGTCCTAAAAAAAAATTAGATACTAAAGCAGTAGCTGCCCCAGTAACAAAACCTAGATCCTTCCCAAAGACTATTCCTGTTATAATAACTATAAAAGTTACTGGCTGAAGACTGGGAATTGCTGAAAAAGGAATTCTTAGCACAGATGCAACGGTAACTAACATAGCTATCAGGGCTACCTCTTTACTATTTACCTGCTTAGTTTCAACCCGCAGTAAAATTGGAATAATAGAAAAAATCAGGATAAAAAGAGCGCTCAAATAATAATTGGTGATGGTTCCTAAGACAACCATAATCAGGATAAGTGCAATTAGCAAGTAACAAATAGCTGAAAATATTTTTATCTTAAGCATTTTGTTCCTCCAAAAACTTCAAGGCCTGGGTAAAATTAATTATACCCGCTGTCTTATCTTTAAAAACCAGATTAAGTTGAGTGGTATAAAACCAATTATTCTGCAGAACATCCTCTATGGAACCATCACTCACAATCTCTCCCTTAAACATCATTATCATCCTCTTTCCATAATCGGCAGCGAATTCTAAATCGTGGGTTACAACAATTACAGTTATCCCAAGATTAGATAAGGAAGTAAGTATTTGTCCCAATTCTTTTTTACTCTCCTGGTCTAACCCCTTAGTAGGCTCGTCCAAAATAATAAGTTCAGGCTCACTAGCTAAGATAGAAACGAGTGCTGTTTTTTGTTTTTCTCCCATACTCAAATCCCTTGGGTTGTAATCAAGTATTTCCGTTAGCCCCATCTTAGAAATTAAACTATTAACCCTTATTTCTAAATCATTTGTTTTATTAGCATTTTGAGCATTAAACATAAGCTCTTCCCTAACCGTTTCTTTAAAAAAATAATGGGAAAGGTTTTGAGGTAAATAACCAATTAAACCTGTATAATCCGACCTATTTTTTTTTAGTTTCTTTCCTTTAAATTTTATATTTCCTTCAGAAGGCTTGAGTAATCCTGCAATAACATTGATTAACGTAGTTTTTCCCGCACCATTTGCTCCTGACAAAATAACAAACTCGCCTTTGGCAATTTTTAAGTTAATTTTCTTCAATACCGGTTTATTTCTGTCATAAGAAAAACTTACATTTGTTAAGTTCAACAACTCTAAATTACTTTCCTTAATCAATGAATTTTCCTGTGATTTTACAACATCATTTTTTTTAAAGTTTTTTAATAATCTTTTTCCTTCTCTCACTGTTAGGGGAATACCTAAAGACTTTACCGCAAATAATTTTGCTAGAGTAGGAATATATTCCTTTTTTTCTTTTACCTGCCATTCTACCATCTCTTTCGGAGATGCTATTTTAATAATCCGCCCTCTTTCCAAATAAACAATTTGATCAGCAAAATCATAACATTTATCAATTCTTTGTTCACTGATCAAAATAGTCACCCCTAAATCCTTATTTATTTTTTGAACCAAATTAAAAACCTTTTCTGCTGATGCCGGATCAAGTTGGGCAGTAGGCTCGTCAAGAATTAAAACTTCCGGCCTCGTCGCTAATACAGAAGCAATAGAGATTAACTGCTTTTCTCCTCCAGACAGTTGATCAGTTTGCTTATCTAACAAATTCTCTATTCCAAGAAAGCTAACCAACTCTCCTATTCTTCTTTTCATTTCCTGAGGGGATAAACCTAAATTCTCCAAACCAAAAACCAATTCTTTTAAAACACTTTTATAAACCAACTGTCTATTCGGATCTTGAAAAACAGTACCAACGGTTTTAGGCATTTCCGTAATTATTTTTTCTTTATAGAAAACCTGCCCGGTCAAAATACCTTGAAAAAAATAAGGAATCATTCCATTAAACAGATTTAAAAGGGTCGTTTTTCCACTCCCTGAAGCCCCGGTAAATAAGATAATTTCTCCTTCTTGAAAATTAAAATCCACATTTTTTAAAGCATATTCTTTTTTCCCTGCATATTGAAAACTTACTCCTTGCAATCTACCAAGGAACACAGTATATCTCCTACCTCTCCCAAAACAAATCCCCCTAAAGTCAGTAACCAAAGCCAACAATGTATTCTTTCCCTAACTGTAAGATATATTGGCTGCATCCGGGGATAATACTGATAAGATCCCAAACCTATCACCAAAGCCCAAATAAGCAAAATCAACTGAAATAAACAAAGTCCAAGCATAAAAAAGTCAGCATAATTAAAACTATACTTTTCATAGTTAGACCTCTTGTGCATACCATAGCCTCTGCATTCCATGGAAGCAGCAATATGAATACTATCTTCTAAACCACACAAGATAACTACTTTAAATAAAGTAACATTATCTTTAAACCAGCAGGCAATACCCTTTTTTTCTTTAAACATACCTCTAAGAGTAAGAACCTGTTTTATTTCTAAGACCCGTTTTTGAAAATCAGCCAGAGAACTAAAAGCTATAGTTATGATCATTGAAGTTCTAGAAGCGGAACGAAATAAATAATTGATCAGCCTATCAGGAGCAATTAAAGAATTTAATAAAGTAAAAATAAGGAGAAGTGTAACTAAAGATAATCCTCCAAAAAAACCATAACTTATACTCTCTAAAGTTAAGCTCAGTTTTCCAATTTTAAATAAGCTAGTGCTCCCCATTTTATTTAAAAAAGGATTAAGCAACAGTACTGCTAAACCAAAATATAAATATAATTTAATACTTTTTTTTAGCCGGGCTGAAGCTACAAGTAATCCTAAAATTAATAATACAAGAAACATTAGAATAACATAAGTAGGATGTTTATAAACCAGGGTTTGGAGAAAAAACATTCCACTCCAAATAATAAAAGTCAAGGGATGCTCTGCCTTTTTAAGCATTGATTCCTCACCCTTCCCAAGGAAGACCATAGACCTTTGCCCCATCTGTTACCAAACCAATCTTGTTTTCAAGCAAGCTTGGTTTTTCTATTACTAAATCAAGCGTAAAATTTAAAGTATCCTGGTCTGTAGCTGTAATAAGCCAAAGAGGGGTACTGTTTCCTAAACCACTTCCTAAAGACACAATGGCCCCTGCCTTACTCAACAATATTTCCTTTTCTCCTTTATCGTTTAAAGGGAAAAAACCATCTGTATTAAAATTTACAAATAACCCCACCTTTTTAGGATTTTTGTTATAAGCAGAAATCAAGCTATTTGCCTCTAGTTCCGGCCAGGTGCCTAAAGCAATAACAATTTTATCTTCAGGTATCTTTTTTAAATTAACTTCAATAGCAGAATTAATCCCCCTATGTTGTAGAGCAAACTTTAGCTTTTCAGCTAATCTCAAGGCCCGTTCTGAGCAGATAATTACAGTCGATAGAGATTTCCCTTTATAGCCTTGAAGGAAGGGTTCAGGAAAACAGCCTATAACATTAGGAATAATTGAGCTGCTACTCCAAGGATGATAGTCCCACCAAATTTTATCCCCTTTTTTTACTTTATAGTCTCCTCCGCCAACATTACCCATTACGCCGTTAACCCAGTAAAACCAATCCATCCTTTCGTTATCTTGTCTATAGCCTGAACTTATTCCCATAATCGAATTAACAAAACCGCCACCATAGGCTTTTTCTACTGCCATATTCTCTTCTAAAACTTCTAGAATAGTCTGTTCCCCTTTTATCGGCACCTCTTTATTAAATAAAATTTTTCTACCGTAATTAGTGCTGACAACTAACTTTACAGCATCGCCATTGTCTGTTTGACTAGTGCCTTTACTGGTCTTAATTGGCTCTTCAATATTGTTCTCTTTGTCCCCGTTCCAATTCAACCTTTGTTCATTTTCTAATGCAGTCTCAGTACCTTCAACAGTTTTGTTTGCTTTATTAATTTCTAAATCGGAGAACGGAGTTTTTGAATTATTATTTATATTTCCAGAAACAATAGCTAAAAACAGAAAGATTCCCAAACAAACCAACAATCCTTTTTTCAATTTATCAACCTCCGGAATTAGGTCTGAGTAAAACTCAGACCTAATCTAGAATTATTTCATTGTTTAGTGATTTCTAATAATAAATTTCCCTTTATCCTTAACTAGAGATGGTACATCATCTACATTATATTTTGTAATTACAAATTCATATTCACCAGCTGGCAAATCACTTAAATAAATCCTACCATTTTCATCTGTTTCATAACTAGTCCCATTTATATTTACTCTGGCCTGCCCAATAGGGATACTTTTAATATTCTCGCTCTCCCAATCATAATATTGGGCTTCAAAGGTTATACTAAAAGACTGGTTAGCCAGGGGAATAGCAGGAGTTAAGCTAACATTTGTCATTTTTAATGTTTTAGGAGGAAAGTCTCCATAATAAACAATGACTTCGTCCTGTTCTTCTAATAGAAAGTTCCCTATTCCAACCTGAGGCTCAACAAGCTGGTCACCTCTTTTTACATAAAATAACCAGCCATCGTATCCTCCAAATCTACCAGCAGATAAATCATTTATTGACTTTAAATATTCCCCCATCGAACTAACAGCTAGCTCATAATTAATACCATGTGCAGTTAATATATTTTTTACTGCAGTTAAAGCAGTATCAGCTTGAGTAGCACCTTCTGCAATAGTACTTTCAATCCCCTCAATTCGCACAGTTACCTTTTTAAGATTATTTTTCTGATTGTTATTTGCCGACTTATAAATAAGAGAATACTTCTTGTTAGGATCATATTTTTTTAAAGCTACTAGGGCCTGAAGGGCTTGGATGGTTGCTGTTTCATTTGAACCGGATTCTCTAACATGTTCAAAGGCTCCGTTATCTAGAGCATAAGATAAAAAATTAGTTACCAAGTCCCCATTATCCTTACGAAATTTTTCTTCACTTGGATCAATACCTATAGCCACCAGCCCTTGAATCACCTGGGCACAACTCTCTGCATTTTCAACTCCGGCAGAGCTAAAACCACCAGAATTCAACTGATTATTGCTTAGAGCAGTAACCGCATCATCAATGACCTTCCTTACTTCTTCCCTATCTTTATATGGGGCCAGGGCAACTAACGCTGCTCCCGTAATGTCTGGATCCATTCCGTTTTCCGTCAACGACCAGGCGCCATCTGTAGTATTTTTAATTAGGTATTGGATAAGATCTTCTCTATTCCATCTTGCTCCTTCCGGCACTTGATATTCACAAGAATCTAAAGCCATTAGACCATAGATAACAGCATTAATACCCTGTTTTGCAACACGATCCCACTCAGTTTGCACTAATTTCTCTAATAAGTTAATTTCACAGAAATTTCTGGGGTCTTCTCCTGCAGCAACTACTCCTAGTATCGTCCGTTCTAAGTCAGTGACTAAATAATTTCCCCAGTTCCAGTTTTTAATAGTATCTTTCAATTGGGCTAAGTAATCATCACTAACATTTTCCCCTGCTGCTTTGATAGCAATAGCTTCCCAATCAGAACCTATTCCGTCTGCCAGTAAATAATTTGCTGTCTTATTTATTGCAGTATCCAAATTCACTCCTTCTTGAACTGGTTCAGTACAGCCACCAACAAATTGGCAAAGGAATAGCACAATTATTAATAAAGTTAAGAATTTCAAACTAGAACATCTTTTCATAACTAACCTCCTATTTTAGGTTTTTGTCAAAACAAAAAATCCCAAGCTATAAAAGTTGGGATTCAATGTGTTACCAATAATCATATTCATGCAAAGGAAAACACATTTTTTCCCTCCCCTCCGAAGGCAAAAAATTTAGAAAATAGTAGGCAGGTCTCCTGGCTTGTGTTTCATCTTACTCTCAGTTCCTTCCCGGTTTCCCAGTGGATTATCCTGATTTCATCCTCACATACAGTAGCGGGGGCTGCAGTGGATTCTCACCACTTTCCCTATTAAGCCTTATTAAAGGCACCTACTATTTTTTTGTTTTATTTTGATTGAAGTTATCTTATCACAAACTTTTGTCCTTGGCAAATTATATTCTTATTATCCATAACAAAATATTTACACTAACTCAACTAATCTAAATTAATCGATATTTCCTCCATGATTCTCCGAAATATAGGTGCAGCTACGTTTGATCCAGACATGCCGCCTTCAACAAAGACTATAATACTATATTTAGGATCTTCAGCCGGAAAATATCCGGCAAACCAGGCATGGCTTATTCCTACTTGATTCACACCAATAATTCCTGTTTCAGCTGTACCAGTCTTTCCAGCAGAACGCAAATAAGAAAGATTGGCCTGTTTGCCCGTACCGTAAACAGTTACCCCTTCTAACATCTTCTGAATAGATTTTGCAGTAATTTGACTGATAATCTGCCTTCCTGGTAAGACCATCACAGGTTGAACATGATCGTCACCGGGCTTTTGAATAGAATATAAATAACTAAGAGGTTTATACATGCCGTCATTAATGATAACATTTAGAACAGATAATAATTGTACCGGCGTTGCCGTTAAACCTCCTTGTCCTATAGATATATTAGCCAGATCACCGGGAGAATAATATTTATCCCTGGGAATATTGCCTGGCTTTTCTCCAGGGAAATTAAGCTCTGTTATTGAACCTAAACCAAACCTTTCACTGTATTCCCGCAATTTTTTCATTCCTAGTCTCTGACCTACTTCAATAAAAACTGTGTTGCATGAATACACCATAGCATCAAAAAAAGTTATGTCCCCATGCCCCCCATCTTCATAGCTGTGACACTTAATTCTCTGCTCTCCCAGTTCGTAATACCCTGGGCAATGAAAAACTTCATCTGGCGATACCAAGTTCTCCTCTAAAGCGGCAGCTGCTACAACAATTTTATAAACTGACCCCGGGGCATAAGGAGACAACGCTCTATTTGTAAAAGGGGAATTAGGTTTGGATAGATAATCCTCCAGTCTATCAGCAACAAAGGTAGGTCGGCTTACTAAACCTAGGATTTCACCGGTACGGGGATCAGAAACAACTATAGCCCCTTTAGTAATGTATCTATTTGCTGCGTTTTCCACTATTTCTTGAATTCTACTATCTATAGTCAAATAAATCTGACTAGCTTGTTCATTAGATTTGGATAGGCGATATTTTGTTCCCCGTATTAAATTACCTTTTCCATCTAACATTGCCTCCAAAAAATATTTTGGCTGCTCACATTTTAAAATCCGGTCAAATACCAATTCTACCCCGGCCTCACCTCTATTATCTGCTGCATTTATATAACCTAATAGATGACTTGCAAACCCATCCCCTCTATATCTTCTAGGATAAGACACAATAGCTAATCCATCATCTTCTATCTTTTCTAGATCGCTAACATGATGAACTTGAATTTCCTTAACATAGTAATTTAGTTTAGAAAATTCTTTTACAGTCTTAAAAGGAAAATTTTCTTTTAAGGTTGTCTGCAGTAAGTTAAAGGTTGTTTCCAGGTTTCTGAGCAACTTAGGATAAACAACGAGGGCCAGCATATTTGTTTTATTGGTCAGCAAATTACCATTACGGTCGAAAATATCTCCTCTGGCAGGACTTAAAGGCGCCTTTAAGCTTCGCTGTTGTACAGCCATATTAGTAAGCTTAGCAGCATGAACAAACTGCCAGCGAATTAATTGAGTCAGCACAATTAATAATAGTAAGCCGGTTATAAAAATAAGGCTCACAACTCTCTTAGTTATTCTTTCATTATGTTCTGTCAAAAAAATTCCTCCTTTCGCCCATTCCTATTTTTGGACTAAAAGAGGAATTTTATGTGCCTATTCCTTTCTTTTTCTTAGCATAGTATAAGGTTCAACCGGATTATCAACCTCAATAATTAAAATCTGCTGAGGATGAGGTGCTTCAGCAATTAATTCCTTTTCTTCATTCCACATCCTTTTGATTATTTGTTTAAAACTAGGTAGGTTAGGACTAACAAATTCAATTTCATCTAAAACTTTAAATCTGTTTCGTTGCTCAACAATAGCCATTTTTTTATCAGGTAAATATTCTTTAACAAGCCCGACGAAATCATGAGAACGAATATAGGAAGAAGTTTGATAAATCTGTCCTTCAGAGCCAGGTTTTCCAAAAAAGAATCCTGTAAAATACTCCCGATGACTTACCTTATTAAGTTCTTCAATAAGTTCAGGATCTGGTTTATAATTGTCAGGATCATTAAAGTAAGCATCTAGACATTGCCGATAAGCTCTAACAACAGTGGCCACATAATAAACAGATTTCATTCTACCTTCAATCTTAAAACTATTTATACCAGCCCTTACCAGTTGAGGAATGTATTCCAACATATTTAAATCTTTAGAATTAAATATATAAGTACCCCGTTCATCTTCAAAAACGGGTAAATATTCGCCAGGACGTTTTTCTTCCATCAGGCGATAATTCCACCGACAAGCTTGAGCACATTCTCCCCGATTAGCATCCCTACCTGCTAAATAATTACTTAAAAGACAACGGCCAGAATAAGAAATACACATCGCCCCATGAACAAAAGTTTCTAATTGGATATCTGGGAGCTTACTCCTAATTTCCTTTATCTCTTTCAAAGATAATTCTCGGGCCAGAATTATTCTGCTTATTCCCTGATCAGCCCAAAATTTTGCTGCGGCCCAATTTGTACAATTTGCCTGTGTACTTAGGTGTAAAGGTAAATCTGGAACAGTTTCTTTTGCTATCCTGATCACTCCCGGATCAGAAACGATTATAGCATCAACTCTCAACTTGGAAAGCAATTTGAGATAATTAGGCAAATCAACGAGATCCTCATTATGGGGAATAATATTTACTGTAACATAGACTTTTACTCCATGTTGATGGGCAAAGTTTATACCTTCTTCCATTTGTCCAAGATTAAAATTATTTGCAAAAGCTCTTAGACCATATTTTGTACCGCCCATATAAACAGCATCAGCCCCATATAGTACAGCCATTTTCAGCTTTTCTAAATCACCGGCCGGTGCTAACAATTCTGGCTTTTGCAAGGGCTCACCTCCTAACAGAAATTGCTAATCCATCCCCCAAATCCAGCACGGTAGTGATTAACTGATTATGATTTCTTATTTCTTCCAAAAATAGTCTTAACTTACGGACTAAAGTTTTGTATCTTTTAGGAGGTTCAGCTTCAGCACAGACCATCCCTCTAAAAAACACATTATCTGCTAAAAGCAACCCTCCTTGATTTAACAATTTTAAACAGAAAGGCAAGTATTCAATATACTTGCCTTTAGCGGCATCTAAAAAAATACAGTCAAACTCCATGTTTAATCCCGATAAAATTTCCGCTGCATCATTGTTATAAAGTACTACCATTTCATTTATCCCAGCAGAATAAAAATTTTCTTTTGCTTCTTTTGCCCTTTCTTCATCCTTTTCTATAGTTATAATCTGCCCATCCAAGTCGCAGATAGCTTCAGCAAACCATAAAGTAGAATATCCGACCGCTGTCCCTATCTCCAAAACTCTCTTTGCTTTAGCAGCACGGGTTAGAACAGTCAATAACTGCCCTACTTCCGGTTTAACAATTGGTATTCCCCGCAGAGAGGCATCTTTTTCAATTCTATTTCTAACCTCAATAATTTTGGAAACTTTATCCTGCATATAATCACCTTTCATTCTTTGCAGATAGATGAGCATCAAAAGTTTTGCTAAAAGTATGGGTACCATCGTCATTAGCAACAAAGAACATATAATCAGTGTCAGCCGGTTCAATAGCAGCCTTTAAGGCTGAAAGCCCAGGCGAAGCTATAGGTCCCGGAGGAAGCCCAGGATTTAAGTAAGTATTATAAGGTGAATCTATTTTCAAATCATTTAAACTCAGCGTTTCCTTTGGTTCAGGAAGCAAATATTGAACTGTTGCACAGGATTCTAATTTCCAACCTTTAGCTAACCTATTATAAAACACGCCGGCAATAATGGGGAGCTCTTCTTCAACCTTTCCCTCTCTTTCCACAATAGAAGCCATAGTTACAACTTCATGCCAGGATAATCCTTTTTCCAATACCTTACTATTAAAAGGTTTATAAACAACTTCCTCAAAACGATTTAACATCATTTTAATAATTTCTTCCTCTGTAACATCTACACCTACCCGATACGTATCCGGGAAAAGATAACCTTCTAAATATCCCTTTTTCTGCTTATCTACAGAATTCAAAAAAGAATAATCATAATTCTTTTCTAATGCTTGCTCAAATTTAGCTTTATCTACAATTCCTTTTTCAGTTAGTAGTTTGATAATTTGTTTTAAATTATATCCCTCAGGTATAGTAAAAGTCTTACTAATAATTTCTCCCTTTATTAATTTAGCAGCTATTTCCGGAACGGCCATAGACTTACTTAATTCATAACTTCCCGCTTGGATCTTGTTATCAAAACCATTTAAGCGCATATATAAGCTAAAAATTTTACTATTTTTGATAAACCCTTCTTTTTCTAATTTTTCCGCCACCTGCAGGGTACTACTTCCTTTCTCTACTTTAAAGATAATCTTTTCATTATTCATGAGATCTATAGGAAGAAGGGCAGATTGATAGGCTTTCCAAGAACCTACAGAGATTGTTAAAATAAAGAATAAAACAATTAAAAATAAAAAAATTTTTTTATGTTTTATTTTTTTCTCTATAACTAAATTTAACAACTAAAATCACCTCCAATAAAGAGACGGCGTATGATAATTATACATCTTTCTACAAAATCAAGCAATGGAAGAGTAATTTTAAAAAATACATAAAAAAAGAAACTTAGATCGAGTTCCTACTCTGCCTAAGTTTCTTTTTTTTAAAATTATTTAAAATTTAATTATTCTTCGTCGTCAAATTCCTCGTCTTCTTCCAATAATTCCTCCCATGCTTCTACCACTCTGTCAAATTCATCATCATCTTCAATGTCAACTAATACATCTTCACCATCTTCATTTTCAATTCTAAAGATAACTGCTTCGGCTTCTTCCTCATCCTCTTCGTCAACCGGCAACAAAATTGCATATTGCCGATCATCAACTTCAATTATGTCAATAATTGAAAATTCATGTTCATTACCCTCTTCGTCTGTTAGGATAATCACTTCATCTTCTCTGTTATCAGTCACAAGCTTTCACCTCTATTCGGTAAGATTAATGATATTGTATAATAGAAAAATTTTCTTGTCAACAATATCATCATTTATAATTCTAACCCAATAATCAAATTTTAAACAGCTTAAAAAAATTTTTTAATTTAAATAATCCAAATATCCCTGTAAGATTAGCACTGCAGCAAGCTTATCAATGACTTTTTTTCTTTTCTCCCGCCTTACGTCCGCCTTAATCAAAGATTTTTCAGCAGCTACGGTTGTGAGTCTTTCATCCCACAAATCCACCTCAACTTGAAATTCTTTTTTTAAATCTTCCACAAATTCCAGTATTTCTTCCCCTTTAACCCCAATCGTTCCATTCATATTTTTGGGTAAACCAACTACTATCCGCTCAACTTCATATTCTTCAATCAACTGTCCGATTCGCAAAAAATCTTGCTCTTTATTTTTTCTTCTAATTGTTTCTATTCCTTGAGCAGTCCAACCAAGTGGATCACTTACAGCAACTCCAATTGTTTTGCTTCCTACATCCAAGCCCATAATCCGCACACTTTCAACCCCTTAAATAATTTTAATCAAAAATTCAGGACAGGCTGCCACACAATATCCACACAACACACATTTATTACTATCAATATGTTGAGCAAGACCTGTTTCAACCGTTATAGCTTGATTCGGACAGCGGGCAGCACAAGAACCACATCCTTCACAACTATTGGAGAAAACAATTTTACGAGGTTTTGCTTTTACTCTATTTTTCAAATTTTGCGGTATAGGTTTACCAGAAGCTATTAAAATATTCATCTCAACCTCTTCTTTTGATTGCATGCCAACCGCAACCGAAGCTAAATTCGGATTATTAAATGCAAATTTCAGAGCATCCTCCACATCATTGTATAAATAACCACCACCTAATGGTTTCATCCCATACAAGCCTTTTCCCTGCTTATGGGCATATTCAATTGCCTTTAACATATCTTCTAAACTGCCACCCTTAATACCTATTCCCATTTTGTTGACCAATGGATGAATTATTTCTATCTTATCACATTCTGCCCCCGCAATTACCCCCTCTACAGTGTGGGTTGAAAGCCCTATTGCCCGTACAAGACCAGCTTTTTTAGCCTCCCATAAATAATCCAAAGCTTCTTCATGTCCCTTCAAAGTTAAAGCTGATTCTTGCTCGTGAAGCAAGAATATATCAATATAATCACGTTTTAATTCTCTAAGCGCTTTTTCCAGACTGTCTTTCATACACTCTTTTGTATATGCATAACATTTAGTAGCAATAATTATGTTGTCTAAATTAATCTTTTCTAAAGCAGCCTTAATGTAGGAATAAGTCCCATAAAGCTCTGCAGTATCAATAAAATTAACACCTAAACTAAGCGCATGCCTTATAATCTCAGCTCCAACCTCAATCGGCATGTTTCTCTGCAATGGTCCAATTGTTAGTGCCCCAAAGCATAATTTGGATACAACCAGATCTGTTTGACCAAGCCTATTGTATTCCATTCTAAATCCCTTCCCTCTTTCTTGCTGTAAATTAATTACCAAATAAAAAAATATAAAGAGCCCCCTTACCTTAGAAAAGGTAAGAGGGATGAGAATACATACCTTTTATTCCTGTTTAATATAATAGCGGATTAGCTCTTCGAGAAGTTCGTCGCGTTCCAGTTTTCTGATCAAATTACGCGCGTCTTTATGACTAGTTATATAAGCAGGGTCCCCTGAAAGCAAATATCCAACAATTTGATTTATTGGATTATAGCCTTTTTCCACTAAAGCTTGGTAAACATTGAGCAGAACATCTCTAGCTTTATTAACTTCCTCAGTTTGTACCTGGAATCTCCTCGTCAGATCATTGTCCTGGCTCACAAAATCACCCCACTTCCTGACGTAAAACGCAACTGTAATTATATATTCTCTACATGAGCTGTTTATTCCTTTATAAACCACCAAAAATATAACCTCTAGCTATCCAAATCCACAAATTTCCTATCCAACATTTTTAAGTTGACTTTCAACCAATTTTATAACTAAGTTCAGGGCTTCCGAAATTTTAGCAGGATTCTTCCCTCCTGCTTGAGCCATTTCGGGTCTTCCTCCACCGCCACCGCCAGTAACCTTTGCAACTTCTTTAATTAACTTACCGGCATGAAGTCCTTTTTCTAACAAATCATTAGTTACAACGGTAACAAAATTCACCTTCCCAGCATTATCAGAGCCAAGAACAATAACCGCAGAGCCAAGTTTATTCCTGATTAAATCAGCCATAGAACGTAAGGAATCCATATTAGGTGCATCAACTTTTGCAGCAAGAACATTAACACCTTCTACCTGCTGAGCCTGGGCTAAAATATTGTCAACCTCAGATTGAGCTAATTTTTCCCTAAGTTTTTGGATTATTCTATCCTTTTCCTTTAAAGCGGAAAGTAAATCTTTCACTTTTTGTTCAACGTCCTGAGAAGATGTTTTCAGCTCTTCTGCCAATTTAACTACAGTTGCCTCATATTCGTTCAAATAATCCAAAGCAGCTTGACCAGTCAAAGCTTCTATTCTTCTTAGTCCAGATCCAATACCACTTTGACTTACTATTTTAAATATACCAATTTCACCAGTATAATGAACATGGGTACCTCCACAGAGCTCTAAACTATAATCACCCATTTTTACCATTCTTACCTTATCTTCATACTTTTCCCCAAATAGAGCAATAG
>DUMD01000123.1 GCA_012840065.1 Clostridia bacterium | reverse complement strand
TTTGATAATCTAATTTTTCCCTTACTTTTTTAATTAGATTTCTTTTTATAAGATCAAATTGATCTTTCTCTAAAGAAGGAATTAACCTGCTCATTTGTTCATAAGAAATCCAAGGAATTTCATAAAGAAATTGTTCTACCAAAAGCTCTTGATTTTTAATCTCGTTCTTACTGCAGGTTAAACAGTACTTTTCATTTTGAGGTATTTGTCTCCCGCATTTTTCACACCTGATCCATCCTTCTAATTCTCTTTTTTTCTCTAACTTTTTAACAAATTCTAAAAAACGCTCATAAGCACTGCTTAGTTCCTGATCTTTAATTCTTATGCTTTGCTGTTTAATTTTTGCTTTCTCGCCAGTAGTTAAATCAATTTTATAAAAATTTTCCTGTTTTTTTTGATAATTATTCCCTGCCTTTACACTACCGGATTTAAAACGGATTTCTTTAATTATCTCTTGGGCTAATTTTTCATTTATTTCCTTGATATAATTCATTCGTAATAAACTCAACTGCTGACACCAGGAAGGGCTATCTGCCACTACAGTCATAATTCCGTTTCTTATGCTTCTTGCCCAGGTATGTTTTTTCACTTCTTCCCCAACTACTTCTGGCCATAAATGTAAGGCCATTTTTTCCTTCATTTTTTTGTCCAGTCCTAATTTTTTAATTCTTTCCCAAAGGGAATCCCCAAGAGAGCTGTACATTTTTTTCACTCCAATATCTTCCCTTGTTTTACAATAAACTCTTTATAAAACAAATTATCTCCTAGCTGTATAGGTTGACTAGTAGTAATAAAAGTCTGAACTTTTTCTTTTAAATGAAGTAGTAGATTCTTTCTTCTAGTTTCATCTAACTCTGAAAAAACATCATCCATAAGTAATAATGGATATTCTTCCGTTAATTCCTTCATCAACTCCAACTGGGCAATTTTTAAAGACAAAACTGCTGTTCTTTGCTGACCCTGAGAACCAAAAGTTTTTAAATCCATCCCGTCAATCAAAAAAATAAAATCGTCCCGATGAGGTCCGACAAAAGATATTTTTCTTTCCAGTTCTAATTTGGCATATTTATTTAAAAAATAACAATATCTTCCCTTTATATAGTTTAAATCCGCCTCTTCTTCCTTAATATTTATTGACGGTTGGTAAATAATCTCTACTTTCTCTCTTTTACCTGAAATTTGATGATGAATCGGCCCGATAATTTCATTTAGGCGGGATAAAACTTTCCATCTTTTCAAAATTAATTGTGATCCGCTTTCTTTTAGTTGCTCATTCCAAACTTCTATAATTTGCCTTTTTTGATCTAAATTTTGTTTTAAACTGTTATTTTTCTGTTTTAATATTCGATGATAATTTTGTAAAAAATAAAAGTATTTATAATCAATCTGGCTAATAAACTGATCTAAAAATCTCCTTCTAAAAAAAGGAGATCCTTTAGCTAAAACCAGATCTTCCGGAGTAAAAATAATAGTATTAACTATTCCCAATAAATCAGCAAACTTAGTTATCTTATTGTTATTTATATAAACGTTTTTTTTCCTGTCCTTATATGTAATAAATAAATCTAAATCTCCATTATTTTTATTTATTTTAGCTCTAATATTAAAAAATTCTTCTTTCCACTTAATCAATTCTGAATCTTTAGCCGCCCGATGGGATCGAACCAAACTCAAATAATTAATGGCTTCCAAAAGATTAGTTTTCCCCTGAGCATTCTCCCCGGTAATCAAATTTAAACCGGAGTAAAAACTTATGTTTAAATCTCTATAATTTCTAAAATTATTTAAATGTAAATACCGAATTTCCATTTAAATCTCCTTTATCCAAATAACGTCTAAACAATCTTAAATTTATATATTTCCCCTACTTCCACTAAATCTCCTTTTTTTAACTGTCTGCCTCTTCTTTTTTCCTGCTCTCCGTTAACCTTTACTATCCCTTCCTGCAACATTATTTTTGCTTGTCCACCTGTTCCAACCACTCCTGACCATTTTAAAAACTGATCAAGTTTTATTGTAGGTGTTTTGATCTCAATATTTTTTATTTCCATTTTTCAACACCTCTTCTATACTAAACGAACCGGCATAACAACATAAAGATAATTATCAGAATTTATCGGCCTTAAAGTAGCAGGACTTAAACTGCTATTCATTTCTAATCCGACTTCTTCCTCCTCTATTGCTCTTAAACCCTCCAGTAAATAACGAGAATTAAAACCGATTTCTATGGTGCCCCCTTCTGACTCCACGTCAATTTCTTCATATACCTGCCCTATTTCCGGACTTTCTGAATAAATTTTTAATTTATTTCCTTCTAAGTTGATCCTAACTAAATTAGTACCATCCTTAGCTAAAAGAGAACAACGTTCCAAGGCGTCAGCAAAAATTTTATTCATCAATTTAACTTTTATGGTAGAACTTTTAGGAATAACTCCCTCATAATTGGGGTATTGCCCTTCAACTAACCTGGAATATATCTTCACATTTCCCAGATCAAAGAAAATTTGATTGTTTTCTATAATCACGCCTACTGTTTCTTCTTCTGTGTTAGCTAACAAACGATTTAATTCCTGCAGCGTTTTGGTTGGAATTATTACAGTATTTCGGTTATTAGGATTATTAGCAACTTCTACATTTTTATAAGCTAAACGATGCCCATCCGTAGCTACCGTTACTAATTCTTGCTCTTTCCTCTCATAAAGGACACCAGTAAGAACCGGCCTATTTTCAGAACTAGCAGTTGCGAAAATTGTTTGTCTAATAGCTGTTTTTAACAAATCTTTATTAACCCAATCTATTTTTCTTTCTGCCGGCTGAGGCAGGTTTGGAAAATCATGGGGTGCAAAACCGTGAATTTGGAATAACGATCTTCCTGAGGAAATTTTTACTAAATAGTTATCCTCAACTAGAATTTCGACCTGCTCATCAGGTGATTTTTTTACTATTTCTGTAAAATATCTGGCTGGTATTACCACTTCTCCTTCCTTATTAGCCTGAGCAGCGATAACACATTCTATACCAATTTCCAGGTCAGTGGCTTTTAAAACAAGGTTATCAGGGCTTGTTTTTAAATAAATCCCGGATAAGGCTGGAATGGTGTTTTTAGAGGAAACTGCCCTGTTTACAGTCTGGGTGCCTGCTTCCAATTGTTCTTTTGTTGCGATAATTTTCATTATTTTTGCCCCCTTTTTCCACAAAATTTTTAAGTAACTAATAATATTCTAAATATTAAAGAAGCTAGTAGTCCTAGTAGTAGGGCCTGTGAATATGTGGATATCCCTTTCTATTCTCGAGAAATGGCGAATTTTCTATGTTAATAAGTTGTTGATAATTAGCAATTAGTTTTCCACATATCTACATTTTCCTACACAAAAATATTTTATTAACAATTAATACACAGCTTATCCAACAAATTACTAACAAATTTTATTTTAATTCGCTAATAATTTTTTTAATCGTCATGTCAAGATTAGGATCTGTTTTTAAACTTTTACGTATTTTGTCAAAAGCATGAATTACAGTGGTATGATCTCTTCCTCCAAATTCTTCACCTATTTTGGGTAAAGAAGCGTCCGTCATTTCTCTACATAAATACATTGCTATTTGCCTAGGGAAAGCTATCGCCTGGGTTCTTTTTTTGGTTTTCATATCCTCTACTTTTAAGTTAAAATGCTTTGCTACAACTTGCTGGATTAATTCAATTGTAACTGTTTTTTTGTTATTTTGAGGAATAATATCTTTTAATGCTTCTTCAGCTAGTTCCAGATTTATCTTGTGTCCGGTTAAAGAGGAATAAGCCACTACTCTAATTAAGGCACCTTCCAGTTCCCGAATATTGGTATTAATTTTATTAGCTATGTAAACTATTACATCATTAGGGATAGATAAATTTTCTAATTTTGCTTTTTTGCGTAGGATTGCTATTCTGGTTTCTAGATCTGGAGCTTGAATATCTGTTATCAATCCCCATTCAAATCGAGAACGCAATCTGTCTTCTAAAGTAGGAATTTCTTTAGGAGGACGATCGCTAGAAATTACAATTTGTTTATTTGCTTCATGAAGGGTATTAAAAGTATGGAAAAATTCTTCCTGAGTTCTTTCTTTGCCTGCAACAAATTGAATATCGTCAATTAATAAAACATCAATATTTCTATATTTATTTCTAAATTCTACAGTTTTATCATCCCGAATAGCATTAATTAATTCGTTGGTAAAGGTTTCAGAGGATACATATACCACTTTTGCATTTTTGTTGTTTTCTAAGACATAATGACCAATAGCATGCATTAAATGGGTTTTGCCAAGACCTACTCCTCCATAAATAAATAAAGGGTTATATGCTTTTGCAGGTGCTTCAGCCACAGCTAGGGAGGCAGCGTGAGCAAATCTATTGCTGTTACCTACTACAAAGGTTTCAAACACATATTTAGGATTGAGTTGAGAAAACCTTGTTTCTTCTTTTTCTTTTTGTTTTATTTCTGGCTCTGCTTGTCCCTTTTTATCCAGCCAATTCTTTTCTTCCAAACTATCCAGGTTTGGTAGGTTTTTATCATTTGGAACAAAAAATTTAACATCCATTTCTAAACCAGAAACAGCTGTTAGGGCTTTTTTGATAATATTGGCATATCTATTTTCTAACCAATCCTTGGCAAAATCGTTAGGAACACTTATTAAGATAGTATTATCGGTTATATCTACTGGCTCAGTTGTTTTTACCCAGGTTTCAAAACTAGGTTTACTTAACTCTTTTTCAATTAAAACTAAAGCTTTCTCCCATAAATTTAACACTTCATTGTTTTCCATAATTTAACCCCCTAAAAAATTAAAAATCTTATTCTTAATCGAAAATATGGTTAAGATAATCCAAGCCTTTTTGGGTAAGAATTCTTTTTCCGTTATCTAGAAGTTTTAGTAAGCCGCTTTTTTCTAAGAAAACTAATTCTCTATAAGCAGTGCTCAAACTTATATTTAATTCTTTTGCTACTGTAGAAGGACCTAGTTCTTCAAATTCTGCCAGTAAAAGGATTATTTTTTTCTGGCGGTCAGAAAGATAAATTTTTTCATTATTTTCGGTTTGTTGTTTAGAATTTTTTAGTGCAAAAATTTTTTCTAGATTTTCTTCTGATTTTTCTTTCATATTTATATTTTCTTCTTCAACTAAAAGTTTTAAATTGGGAATATCGTTTGTGGAATAGTCTTTTCCGTTGTTAAAAGGTGTTGGTTCTAATATTGGATCGGATTGATTTTTTTTATTTTCTTTTTTGGGAATTGTTAGTGTGACTACTGCCCCTTTATTTAAATTATCTTCAATGGAAATTTGTCCGCCTAAATAATTGATTGATTCTTTTACAATGGGGAGACCGGAACCTACTCCGCGAATATACTTTTTATGAAAAGAAGTTGCTGTTGAAAATCCAGGTAAGAACACTTTTTGTTTATCTTTGATTCCTGGTCCCTGGTCAGCAACTCTGATTGTGTTTCCTTCATCTAAAATTGTAACAACTGCTTCTTGAAAATTGGCGTGGATTAAATTTTCTACTACTTCTCTAATTATAGTGTAAGGTATTTTGCCTCCTTTTTCCCGGGAATAATTGTAAGTCTTATTCGATAAATTGTTTATTAATTCAACATAGTCTTTGGCGGTTAATTGATCGATTCTAGGTGGTATAGCTGGATCGTCATAGATAGCTATTAGAACATCATATTGGTTATCATTATTTTCTTCTTTTAATTTTTTTTGTTTGGAAATGTTTTCAGGATTTTCTTTTGATTTTCTGAAAAGCTTTGCTATTAAACCAAACATATTTATCCTCCAGTTAACATAAATGTTGATAAATACATTTTTTAATTTTCAAGGAGTTTGTTATTAAATATTTATCAACATTTTATCCACAACTAATTTTAAAAAAATGTTGGTAATTATGTGGATAAAAAAAAGATATTTATAACCATAATTTAGCTGGGATTATGATAAAATTTTCATTAGTTATAATACCTTGTTTTTTATTTTAAAAATCCCGTAAAAGCAGGTAATTTTAAAGTTATCCACAATATTTTCCACAAGAGTGGATAACTTTTCATTGTCTTTTTTTGTAGAGAATTTTTAAATAGGAAAAGTATATTTATTTTTCCAGTATAACCTAATATTTGTTACTATTTTAACTTTTATTTTTCTTTTTCAAACGCAAATTATGTCGAAGGAGTTATAGTAAACATAAAATCCTGTCATAAACAAGTAATTAACAAGATATACACAAAGTTATCCACAACCTGTGAATAATTTTGTGTATATTTTAGCAAACTAAAGATTTCACTTTTTTTTCATTGCTATTTCAAATTAGAAAGAGTAGTATAAACATAATATCAGAATAAAAATTTGTTATCAACAATTTAAAAATATGGCTTGTATTTCTATATTTGACAATATTTACCTATAATATACCACTTTATTGCATTTAAATCTTTGTTTAAAAGGTTTTTACCTAGGTTTGTTCAGGCTCGTCTACTTGACATTACTTGCTTAATTAGGCTATAATTTTCTTGCTATGTACTTTGTTAATTCTGACACTAACTATAGATATAAAGTTAGGGGTTAAGGGGAGGTGTGGAGAATTTGAAAAGAACATTTCAGCCAAACAATTTGAAAAGAAAAAAAGTTCATGGTTTCCGGAGTAGAATGAAAACCCTTAATGGCCGCCAAGTTCTCAAAAGGAGGCGCTTGAAAGGGAGAAAGAGATTGTCCGCTTAAGGCCGCTGTGAGTGGCCTTTTTCCTCATTTATGCAGGAGGTTTAAAAATAGTTGAAAAAAGGCGAACGATTAAAGAATAACAATGATTTTAAAAAAATATATAATAAAGGAAAAAGTTATGTGCATCCTTTAGCTGTCTTATATGTGTTGGAAAATTCTTTAGGAAAAAATCGAGTGGGTTTTTCGGTAAGTAAACGTCTTGGAAATGCTGTGCAGAGAAATCGGATAAAAAGGATATTAAGAGAAGTATTTCGCCATAAGAAGGATGATCTAAAAATCGGCTATGATTTTATTTTGATTGCCAGGCCCCGAATCAAAAATGCTAGTTATCTGCAGATAGATAAGGCAGTTTTAGGTTTGCTAAATAAAGCTAAGTTATTTGAGGATAAAAGGGGAAATTCCTGATGAGGAAAGTTTTTATTTTTTTAATTTGGCTTTACCAAAAATTTATTTCGCCGCTAAAACCGCCGTCCTGCAGATTTTATCCTAGTTGTTCCCAATATGCGATGGAAGCAATTCGAAAGTATGGGGTGTTTAAGGGAAGTTTAATGGCTGCCTACAGATTGGTCCGCTGTAACCCTTTTAATCCTGGTGGTTACGATCCTGTAAAGTAAAACGGGTTGTTTGAAGGAGGAAAAATTTTGTTAACTAAACTCATGTCCGATGCGTTTACTTATTTTTATAATTTAACTGGAAATTATGGGGTAGCGATTATTTTAATAACAATTGCTATTAAAGTCATCCTTTTACCAATAACTATTCAGCAAAATAAATCTATTCGTGCGATGCAAAAAATCCAGCCTAAAATTAATGAAATAAAAGAAAAGTATAAGGATAAGCCGGAAAAAATGAATAAAGAATTGATGACAGTTTACCAAGAGGCAAAGATTAATCCTGCCAGTAGTTGTTTGCCTCTTTTGATTCAGCTACCATTTTTATGGGTTCTTTTTAATGTATTGCGTAACTATAATTATGACGCTGCTAATGCATCTTTTTTATGGATAACCCATCTTGGTCAACCGGATCCTACTTATATTTTACCAATACTTAATGCTGTTACAAGCTATTTGCAGACTAAATTAAGTTCTATTGATCCTAACCAAGCGAAAACAATGATGTTTATGCCTATTTTTATTGGTTATATTAGTATTAAATTTCCGGCAGGCCTTTCCTTATACTGGGTATTAGGAAATATTTTAACTATTATTCAACAATACTTGACTGTGAGAAAGACAAGCGCCGCTGAAAAGGAGGTCAGCTAAATGGATTCAATTATTAAATCCGGTCGTACTGTTAAAGAGGCGGTGGATGCGGCTCTTCAAGAGTTGGGAAAGACTGAGGACGAGGTTCTGGTAGAAGTACTAGAAGAACCGACAAAGGGATTTTTAGGTTTAATTGGAGGTAAGCTGGCCCGGGTCAAGGTAACGGTAAAAGAAAATAAAGTAGAAAAGGCTGTAAAATTTTTGGAAAGTGTTATCAAGGAAATGGGATTGGAAGATGCGACGGTGGAAGTGGTGAGCCAAGGCGATCCATTAAAAATTAATTTAAAAGGAACTCGGCTGGGTATTTTGATTGGACGCCGGGGGCAGACTTTAGATGCACTTCAATATTTAACTAATCTTGTTGTTAATAAAAATAGTGAGAATAGGATTAAGATAATTCTTGATATTGAAGAATATCGGAGGCGGAGAGAACAGACTTTAGAACGTTTGGCTCTTCGTTTAGCTGAACAAGTAAGAAGAAAAGGAAAAAGTATTACCCTTGAACCAATGAATCCACATGAGCGGCGAATTATCCATACTACTTTACAGAATAACCCTTATGTGGTTACAATGAGCGAAGGTGAAGAACCTTATCGAAAAGTTATAATTTTAGCTAAATAAAAATATTTTAACCCAGCAGGTGACTGCTGGGTTTTGTGTAGTGTAAAAATGGTATTATAGTTTTTTGAAGGGGACAAGCTAAATTTGAATCCCTTTAGGAGGTGATCTTTGTTCAATGGAAGATACTATCGCTGCTATTGCTACAGCTATTGGCGAAGCCGGGATTGGAATAGTTCGGATGAGTGGAGAAAAGGCTGTTTCCATTGCTGAAAAACTTTTTTTCAGTCCTAAAGGAAAAAAAATTAGCAATATGAAAAGCTTTACATCTGCTTATGGTTATTTTATTAATCCGGAAACTGGTGAAAAAATTGATGAGGTTATTGTTTCGGTTATGAGGGCTCCCCATACATATACAAAAGAAGATATAGTTGAATTTAGCTGTCATGGGGGGATAATAGCGGTAAAATCTTTGTTGGAAATTATTTTAAGGCATGGTGCCCGCCTGGCGGAACCAGGAGAGTTTACAAAACGAGCTTTTTTGAATGGAAGGATAGATTTATCCCAGGCTGAAGCTGTGATTGATTTAATCAGAGCTAAAACAGAAAAGGGAATGAAGGTAGCTTTTAATCAATTATCCGGAGAGTTAGCTCGCAAAATAAAGGAAATAAACGGAGATTTATTGGTAATGTTAGCTCATCTTGAAGCTTTGATTGATTTTCCAGAACATGATATTGAGGAGCTGGCAGTTTCCGAAATAAAAATTAAATGTGAAGAGATTTTAAATCAATTGAATTCTTTAATTTCTTCCTCGGAGCAGGGGAAGATTTATCGGGACGGGATTACCACGGTAATTATTGGCAAACCTAATGTTGGGAAATCCAGCCTGCTTAATGCATTACTTAGGGAAAACAGGGCTATTGTTACGGATATTCCTGGTACAACCAGGGATATAATTGAGGAAGTTGTTAATATAAGAGGTATTCCTTTGAAACTGATTGATACGGCAGGGATAAGGGAAACAGATAATTTAATTGAGCAGATTGGAGTTAGTAAAACAAAAGAGATTATCGGACAGGCAGACTTAATTTTTTATGTTTTAGATGCGGGGACCGGCATTTTATCCGAAGATAAGGAAATAATTCCCCTGCTTAAAGATAAAAAACTGATTATTTTAGTAAATAAAAGTGATTTAGATGTGGATAAGGTAGATTATGAATATCTTACGCAGGAAATTCCTCAGGGAAGGATTTTAAAAATTTCTGTTCTTACTGGTTTTGGTTTAGATCGGTTGGAAGAAGAAATAGTGAGAGTAACTGATCAAGGTATTGAGATAAAGGGAAGTCAGATTATTGTTTCCAACATTCGCCATAAAGAGGCCTTACTGAAGGCAAAAGACAGTTTAGAAGCTGTTTTAGATACTATTGAGGCTGGCCTTCCTCTAGATTTTTTGACGATTGATCTTAGAAATGCCTGGGAATATCTAGGGGAAATTACAGGTGAAAGTCTGACAGAGGATATTATTGATTCGATTTTTAGTCGTTTTTGTATAGGTAAGTAGTGGAGGGATTGAAATGAGTGTTTTTGCTGGTAATTATGATGTTTTAGTAATAGGGGCGGGACATGCGGGCTGCGAGGCTGCTCTGGCGGCAGCCCGCCTTGGTTGTAAAACTGCTGTCTTTACTGTAAATTTAGATAATATTGCATCTATGCCCTGCAATCCCTCAATAGGAGGTCCTGCTAAAGGCCATCTTGTCCGGGAAATCGATGCCTTAGGCGGAGAAATGGCAAAGGCAATTGATCAAAATTATCTGCAGATAAAAATGTTGAATCGAACCAGAGGACCGGCTGTACATGCTCTCCGGGCCCAGGCGGATAAACGTGCCTATAGCCTCCATATGAAGCATGTTTTAGAACTTCAGGAAAATTTGGATATCAAACAGGCCATGATAGATAAAATAATTGTGGAAGGGAATAGGGTAGTAGGTGTAATTACCAGTACGGGTTTGGAATATCGGGCTAAAACGGTGATTATTGCTGCGGGAACTTTTTTGAACGGTAAAATTGGTATTGGCGAGTATGTGGAACAGGCAGGCAGGATGGGGGACAGTCCTTCTTTAAGATTG
>DUMD01000122.1 GCA_012840065.1 Clostridia bacterium | reverse complement strand
GGAAGAGATTGAAGAGCTTAAGTCCGCTTGTAAAAAGGGGAAAGCAGAGGATATTGACGGCGAAGTGGGAGACCTTATCTTTGCTGTGGTTAATTTGGCAAGGTTTTTAAATATTCAACCTGAAGTGGCCTTAGATCGTACTATTAAGAAGTTTAGAAATAGGTTTAGCTATATTGAACAAAAGGCGGAAGAGTTGGGAAAAAATTTAAAGGATTTATCCTTAGCGGAAATGGATAAACTGTGGGAAGAAGCAAAATATTCCCAAAAAAATAACGAAAAGGCAGGAAATATTTGATTTTAATAGAATATCACAACTTGGAAAACAATATTGAGGAGGGGTTAGCTTGAATAAGGCTGAATTAATTAGTCTGGTTGCCCAAAAAACTGAATTTACTAAAAAGGATACTGAAAAATTAGTAAATGCTGTATTTGAATCAATAGGAGAGGCTTTAGCGGCTGGCGAAAAGGTTCAAATTATGGGATTTGGTTCTTTTGAAGTTCGGCCCAGAGAAGCCCGGAAAGGACGCAACCCCCAGACAGGAGAGGAAATTGAAATACCTGCTACCAATAATCCTGTTTTTAAGGCAGGTAAGGCTCTAAAAGAACTGGTTAATCAGGAGAAGTAAGAAAAACAGAGGTTTGGGACGAGGTTAAAATTAAAAGAAGGAAAGGCTTGTATCTTGGAGAAGGTACAAGCTTTTTATTTTATTTTTTACCTTCCGGTCAGCTTACATAAATATAATCTCATTAACTAATAATAACAACAAAAGGAACTGGCTGGAGGTAAGATAATGAACAACAGTAGAAGACAAAGGAAGCTTTTTTGGAAATTGGCAGGCATCTTATTAGTTTTAATTTTAATTTCCGGTTGCCGCCAGGAACGGCGTCCTAGCCCTTTTGAAGGGGAACCTAGTCAGGCTGAACCTGAAATTACTGTTTATATTAATCAGACTAAAGAAACAAGAAAGATGAAGATAGAAGATTATATTGCTGGGGTAGTGGCTGCTGAAATGAAAACAGATTGGCCTGTAGAGGCCTTAGCAGCTCAGGCTATCTTGGCCAGAACTTTTACCATGGAAGCCATTGAACGAAAAGGGGGAGTCCCGGAAAGGGGAACTCAGGCTTCTACCAGTGTAGAAGAATTTCAGGCCTGGGATGAAAAAAAGATTAACGATAATGTGAGGGAAGCTGTTAACAGAACCAGGGGCGAAGTTGCTGTTTACAAGGGTAATTATATAAATGCCTGGTTTCATGCTTATAGCGGAGGGAAAACGGCTACAGCTAAAGAAGGATTGGACTATGATAAAACTCCTACTCCTTTTATTCATTCTGTAGATGATCCTGGAATAAAAGATGCTCCGCCGGAAGATAAAGCTTGGACGGCAACCTTTACTAAAGAAGAGGTAAAAAAGGCTGTTTTAAAGATGGGTAAGAAGATAGGTGATTTTAAAGAAATAAAAATTGAAGAGAGGGGTCCTTCAGGTAGGGTATTGACTTTTAATATAGGAGGTACATCAGTATCTGCCCCGGCGTTTAGAGTTAATATCGGCAGTACAAAATTAAAATCTACTTTAATATCTTCAGTTTCAGTTTCCGGTAATAAGGTGATATTTAAAGGAACGGGATATGGGCATGGAGTAGGGATGTCACAGTGGGGAGCCTATACCATGGCCAAGGAGGGTAAGTCCCCGGAAGAGATAGTAAAATACTTCTTTAAGGATGTGGAAATAATTAAAAAATGGAAATAAATCCCTGTATAGATAACACGCTAAATTTAGCGTGTTTTTTTACTTAGTCAAGGGACCTGAGCACTTTTGGAAACATCCAAACTTTTTGGAAAAATTATAAAAACTGATAAAGCAATAATAATACTCTAGAGCATAAAAATGCTCTTTCTACATATTTATGTAAATGAAAAGGTATATGCCCTAGGGAGCGAATGGTGAAGGAAGGAGAGGGTAGGAATGGTAGAAGAAAGAACAAAAGCAATGAACTATAAGCATAATATCAGCCTGCTTGATAGGGAGTTTCTGGAGATAGATGGGGTAAATCATGTGGAAAGCTTTGATGACGAACAGGTTGTGTTGGCCACAAATTTAGGGATTTTAGACATTAAAGGTGAGAATTTGCACATAAAACAGCTTAATCTTGATCAGGGTAAACTTACCATGGAGGGAACTATAAAATCCTTATCCTATCAAGAAGAAGGAAAAGTTAAGGTCGCAAAGGGTAAAGGAAAAGGGTTGCTTAGTAGAATATTAGAATAGGTTTAACTGCTGGTTCGACTAAGCCTTAGATTGAAAACCAATCTAAGGCAAGTTTTACTTTAAGGAGAGGGGGGGGAGAGGCGGAATGCTTACTTTGAGCCAGCAGGTTTACCTCTTGTTGGTAACTTTGGTCTGCGGGTTTATCCTTGGATTTTTTTTTGATATCTATAGAATTATTCGCTGGGTAGTCAAACCCAACAAAATGAGTACTTTTATTGGGGATCTAATTTATTGGCTTTTGATGACGGCCCTTGTTTTTAAAGTACTTTTATTAACCAGTTATGGCGAGGTAAGATTATATGTTTTTATCAGTTTAGCTTTAGGAGGGTATTTATATTTTTCCCTTTTAAGCCGGTTTGTTTTGAAAATATTGCAGAAGTTGCTTCTTTTACTGTCTAAATTAATAGGTAAGCTTGTTCGGTTTATTAGAATTATTTTCAGAAAGATGGAAAAGGCTTTTAATAGAATAGCTGACTTTCTTTTCCTTCCCTTTAAAAAGCTGTTGATATTCAAAAGAAAGATTGAAGGCATTTTTAAGAAAATCCTTTCCCGCATTCCTCTTCCTAAATTTCCTAAACCTAAGATTAGAAGAAAGAAAGTTAAAAAAGAGGGGCTTTATTCTATTGGTCGGAAAAAGTACGGCAGGAGAAAAAGAGTCGGTTATGGCAGGAATAAAAAATAGTTGCCAAAAGAAGGAATAAGGTTTTAGATGGAGAAAATATACAGTATTATTCCGCAAGGAAAAAACTTATATTCTTGTGATTAAGGGAGTGTGAAAGATTGCCCCAAGTTGGTTTTAAGCATATAAGATCAGAGTTAGAAGAGAAAATGGATAGACGTAAAACAAGGGCCAAACGAAAGTTAAAAAGAAAAAGGATTTTGCTAATAATCTGTTTTGTTCTGCTGGGCAATTATCTTTATTCTTATCTAAGTCTTCATTTTAAACAATTGGCAATTGAAAAAGAAATTAATGCTGTTCAGCTTAGAATAGAACAGAAAAAAAAGGAAATTGAAGAAATAAGAAAAGAAATAGAATGGCTTAATAGTGATGAATATATTGAACAAGCTGCCCGGGAAGAATTGGGAATGGTAAAACCAGGAGAAACAGTTCTTTATTTTGATGAAAAGGATGAGAGTAATTAGAATTGCTAGTTTTTACTACCTTGACAGCTTTATTTAGGTTCATATATAATTAGAGCATCAAAAAGATAAATGAGGAGGAGTTTTTTTTCATGTCCGTTGATGTAGGTAGCATTGAAGTAGGTAGCATTGTGGAAGGAGTTGTGACAGGGATAACTCATTTTGGTGCCTTTGTGAAGCTACCAGGGGGTGCTACAGGTCTAGTCCACATTTCGGAAATTGACAATAATTATGTTAGAGAAGTTAGAGATTATCTCCATGATAACGATAAAGTAAGGGTGAAAATTATTTCTATTGATCCTAAAGGGAAAATTGGTTTGTCGATTAAGCAGGCTTTACCTCAGAATAAGCCAAGAAAACAACCGCCACCGGACTTTTGGCGGGCTGAAAATAATAGAAATACTGTTAATTTAAGTTTTGAGGATAAGTTAAATAGATTTATGAAAGAAAGTGACGAACGCCTTCAGGAATTAAGGAGGAGTACAGATTCAAAACGAGGGGGCCGGGGAGCAAACCGTCGTTCAGCTGCTAGATATTAAATAAATTAGTTCGAAGAAAAAGCCGTATCATAGATACGGCTTTTATTGTGGATAAAAAAGGAATGCTAATCGATGCTTATGGGGTGAATATTATGAACAAAAGGGAAAAAAGATATGCGGTTATTGATTTTGGTACTAACTCTATAAGAATGTTGGTCGCTGATTTTTGGGGGGAAGGGCAGGTGAAACCTGTCTATCAAGATCTGCGGATTACGCGCCTGGGCCGGGGAGTAAGTAAAAATAAAAAGATTCTGCCGGAAGCAATCAATGATACCCTAACAGTTGTTCGGGATTTTGTTTTGAAAGCTCATGGTTTAGGAGCGGAACAAATTTATGCAGTTGCTACCAGCGCGGTTCGGGATGCGGAAAACCGGGAGGAATTTAGAAAAAGGGTTTATGAGCAAACGGGGTTAAAATTGAACATAATAAGTGGGGAAAAAGAGGCTGAGCTTACTTATTTGGGAGTACAATCCATTTTAGAACAGGCAATGGAAGTATTGGTGGTTGATATTGGCGGGGGAAGCACTGAATTTATTTGGAAAACTCCTTCCGGAGATATTAAATATGTTAGTTTAGATTTAGGCGCGGTTAGGATGACAGAGGATTTTCTTGTTGCTGAACAACCGGCGGAAGAGCAGTTTGTAATTATGCAGGAAAGAATAAGGACATTGCTTGAAAGAGGAATTTTGGATTTAATGGAAGATTTTTCCCCCAGGGTTATTTTAGGAGTAGGGGGAACAATTACCACTTTGGCAGCTATTGACCAGAGGTTGGAGGTTTACCGTCCGGAAAAGGTGCACGGTTATCGTTTAAGTTTCCAAAAAATACAGGAGATTTTAGCTTTATTAAAAGCTACTCCTCTTCAGCAGCGGAAAATGATTCCGGGACTTCAGCCCGGCCGGGCTGATATAATTGTTGCTGGAACGGCTATTCTCTCAGAAATCATGAGCCTTATGCAGGTAAACCAGCTTATTGTCAGCGAATATGATCTGCTCCACGGAAGCATCTTATATTTTTCTTCTAAAACTGATAAGTTAAATTAAGTATACTTATTATTTACTTTGGATAAAATAATTAACAGATCAGGTTTTTGGTTTGTAATTAAGTTAATTTTGTGGTATAATTTAATTAAAGTTTAAGATCGCGGGGTGGAGCAGTCAGGTAGCTCGTCGGGCTCATAACCCGGAGGTCGCTGGTTCAAATCCAGCCCCCGCAACCAAGAAATAACCCTGTAGTCAAGTGGCTTACAGGTTTTTTTATTATTTGTGCTCTTTAGGGATTCTGGCGGTGGAAAAGAGGGGAAGGCGGGGTGGTTTTTTATGTTTATTGCAGCCCTTGAAGTAGAACTTTATGCTCCATGGGTGCATTCTCTAAAAGAAAAGCGGATGATTGTAAAAAGTTTAATCGCAAGAATTCGGAATAAATTTAATGTATCTGCAGCCGAGGTAGACCAGCAGGACGTTCATCAGAAAATTGTTTTAGGGATTGCTTGTGTTGCAGGAAATACCGCTTTGGCAGATAGTATTTTAAACAATGTAATTGCTTTTATCGAAAGTAGTACTGAGGCAGAAATTATCGATATCCAGCGAGAAATCAGATAGGAAAAATTGCTGTCTATTTCTAAGCGGATAACGGGGGCATTTTACCCCGTTTTTTTCTTATTACTGCAAAGTTTTGTCGGAATTCTTTTGCTTGTCTTCGGACAAATTGACAAATTAATTATTTCCATTTATATACAATTCTAGCTACACATCTATTAACTTGTCCAAATAATTTGTCCAAAGGTGGGTGAAAGATTTAATGAATAAAGCCAGTTCTTCTTTTTATCAGAAATCAATCTGGAAAAGTAAAAAAGAAAATACCAAGGAAAAAAATAAGATTGAGG
This sequence comes from Clostridia bacterium, assembly GCA_012840065.1. Taxonomy (GTDB): domain Bacteria; phylum Bacillota; class DUMD01; order DUMD01; family DUMD01; genus DUMD01. The sequence goes on along the minus strand of DUMD01000122.1, from coordinate 16,094 downwards.
AAAAATGCATTCCTTTTGGCGATAACTCGGGGAAATTTTTAGCCGGCCTTTGCACAAAAGAAAATATAATTCTGGGAACAGCTGCTTTTTTACTTACTAAAGCGGTTTTATTTAATTTTTTAGCTCCTTTTGGGCTAGGTTTTTTTGCAGCTATCCTCAGGCAGAGGAGGCAAAACTCCTTATTAGTATTTTTCTGCAGTTATTTGGCTCTTTTTATTTTCTTTCCTTTTAAAGAGGCTTTAATTTCTGCCGTTGCTTTTTTAGCCCTGCTTGCTTTAGACCAATTTAAGGTTTTTCAGCAAAGGCATAGACCTTTTTATCTGGGAGCGACTTTGGTCCTTGCCTTATTGTCAAAACTGCTTTTTTATTTTTTATCCGGTAAAAATTCCTTAATTTTAATGGCTGCTTTTATTGATAGTTTATTAGCTGCCTTTTTGGCCTATATTTTTGAATTGGTTATTCCTTTTTTGACAAGTCCTGAAGATTTAGTTGAATTGGACAGTGAACGGTTTTTATGTTCCATTCTTTTATTTGTTGGTATTATTTCAGGAACGGCAGGTTTAAAGTTAGGGCTTATATCTGTTCAAAATACTCTCAGTAGGTATTTGATTATATTCTGGGCATTGGCCGGGCTGGAAATTGGGGCGACAGTTGGAGTAATAGTAGGTGTTATTGCTCTTATTACTAATCAGATTGGGATGAGTATGGTTGCCTTATATTCCCTTTCCGGTATGCTGGCCGGTTTGGGGAGGGATCTTGGCAAATTCGGCCTGGTTGTTGGCTTTCTTACCGGGAACTTACTGCTTTCCTTATATTTAACTGGGGAAGTTCAGCCCCTTGTCTTCTTTTTAGAATCAGGAGCAGCCTGTCTTTTATTTATTCTAACACCTGGAAAAATTTTGAGCTTAACAAAGTCTATGGATAGAGCAAAAAAGGAGGAGAAGAAAGTTAAACCGTTAAACTTTGACCTGGAAATGCTAGCTGTAAATAAGGTTTCTCGAATGTCCCAAGTGCTGAAAGAACTAGCCTGTACTTATGAACAGATTTCCTGTGAAAGGCAGAAAATTGATAGTAATCCTGCGGGTAAAATTCTTGACGCTTTAGCGGAAAGGGTTTGCAGTAGCTGTTCAGCGGTAAAAATCTGCTGGGAGAAGGAATTCTACCAGACATATCATGCCTTATTAAGTTTGCTTACTGGGAGGGGAGGCAGCAATAATTTAACAGTTTTACAGATGCCGGCTAATTTAAGAAAGAGGTGCACCAGGGCCAAGGAATTGGTTAACTCCCTAAATAATCTTTTGGAACTTTATAACCTAAATGCTTATTGGGAGAGCAGGATGGCTGAAAACAGGGAGATTGTATCCGGTCAATTGAAAGGGATAGCCCAAATTATGGATAATTTGGTAGAGGAAATGCAGCTAGATACAAGAAGACAACTGGAATTGGAAAAGGAAGTAGCTAAGGCCCTGAAAAATAATAAAATTACCATTAAGCAGCTGGCGATTTCTAATTTAGATAGAAATGAACTGGAGATTAGTATTACCCGGCCATCTTGTGTAGGACGCAGTGAATGTAGAAAAATTGTAGCTCCTTTAATCTCTCATCTTTTAAATCAAACTCTCTATGTTTACCCGGAAAGATGCTGTTTAAAAACGGGAGGGGATACTTGTAGCTTTAAGCTGTATCCCTCCCGGCCCTATAAAGTTGAGCTTGGAGTGGCTAAGGTGGCCAAAGAAAATGGCCCCGTTTCAGGAGATAATTATTCGGCTGTGGAATTAAAAGACGGTAAATATGTTTTGCTGCTTAGCGATGGGATGGGTTGCGGGGTTAAAGCTGCTAACCAGAGTAGGGCAGCAATCGCTCTTTTGGAACAGCTGATGGGTGTGGGCTTTTCTCAGGAACTGGCCGTTCGAACAGCAAATTCTGTTTTAGTTTTGCGTTCTTTTGAAGAAAGTTTTGCCACTTTAGACTTGTTTGTGCTGGATTTATATTCGGGACAGGCAGAACTGATTAAAATTGGTTCCGCACCTAGTTTCTTAAAGCGGAACAATGAAATTAAGGTAATAAATTTAAACTCCTTGCCTATTGGGATTTTAAACAACATAGAATTTTATTCTATAAAACAGCAGCTTCAGGATGATGATTTAATTGTCATGATTTCCGATGGTGTTCTGGATGCCAGGAGAGATTTAATTAATAAAGAGGAATGGGTGAAGCAGACTTTGCAAAGGATAGACTACAATGATCCACAACAGATTGCGGACTACATTTTAGAACGTGCTGCCCGCTATTCCGGAGGGAGAATCGAAGATGATATGACTGTTATTGTTGCTAAAGTAAAACGGAGAATAGTTTTTTAATCAAAAATTTTAAAATAGATCCCTGTATTCTTGACAGGGATCTATTATTGTACATAATTTTTAAATGGTAAGGAGATATTATTTTCCAGTAAATAATACTATAAATGGAAATGATTAAAGTGTTTATAGCTTTCTCTTTAACCTAGGCAGGAGGATTGGAATAAATAGAGAATCTAATTCTAAGGTCATTTTGAAAGAGGGACGGGATTTTGCTGACATCTGTAATTGCTATGATTGAAAAATATGATATGCTGCAAAAAGGAGACCGGGTGGTAATAGGAGTTTCCGGGGGAGCAGATTCGATATCTCTTCTCCACTTACTCTGGTCTTTACGGGAAAAATACCGTTTGCAGCTTTGTGCAGCCCATTTAAACCATGGCTTCAGGGGAGAAGAGGCAGATGAAGATGCCCGGTTTGTAGAAAGCTTTTCTTCCCAATTAGGTATTCCTTGTTATATTAGAAAAGTTGATGTTCCCCAATATCGACAGGAAAGGAAAGTTTCTGCCCAATTGGCGGCCAGGGAAGTCCGCTATCGATTTTTTCAAGATATTGTGCGGGAATGGGGAGCTAATAAACTTGCTTTAGCTCATAACCGGGACGACCAGGCGGAAACAGTTCTCCTGCGGCTGATTAGAGGGGCCGGATTAGATGGTTTGTGCGGGATACCCCCGGTTCGGCCTGGGGAAGGATTTGTCATTATCCGTCCGCTTCTCGCTGTATCCCGCGAAATGATAGAGCAATACTGTGTGGAAAATGATCTGAATTTTCGAACGGATTGGTCTAATTTTAAAACCGTATACTTGCGAAATAAAGTTAGATTAGAATTATTGCCTTATTTGAAAAAAGAGTTCAATTCCCAGATAGATAGTTTGCTTGCTCAAACTGCTGAAATGCTCCAGGACGAAAGAAATTATTTAGAGCAGGAGGCAGAGAAAATTTTTTCTGAACTAGTAGAGGAAGTTGAGCCTAAGAAGGTAAAAATAAATTTAGCTGGCTTTAAAAAACAGCCTGTAGCGATACAGCGCCGGTTGCTCAGGAAGGCTGTTATTTTTTTAGGAGGAAATCCTCAGGATCTTAGTTTTAACCGAATGTCCGAACTTTTGCATTTAATTGAAAAGGGCCGGGTAGGCGCGATAGGAACTATTAAACAAGGTTTAGTTGTTTGCAAAGGATATGAGGATTTTACTTTGGGGGAAGAAGAAACTAAACCTAAAGAATTCTTTTCTTATCCCTTAAACCTTCCCGGTACAACTATTCTACCGGAATTATCTTTAATTGTAGAGGGTAAATTGATATCTAAGAGCCAATATTTACTGGAAAAATCTATGGTAAAGGGCGGCTGGGAAGCTTTTTTTGACTGGGAAAAATTAAGCCTGCCTTTGATTATTAGAAATAGACGTGCTGGTGATAGGTTTAACCCACTGGGTATGAAGGGTACAAAGAAGCTGAAGAAATTTTTTATTGATCGGAAAATACCTGTCCAGGAAAGGGATAAAATCCCTTTAATTGTTAGTAGTGATGGAATAATTTGGGTTGTTGGCTGCCAGCAAAGTGATTTGGGGAAAGTAACTTTAGAAACAGAGACGGTTTTAAAGCTTAAGGTAAAACCTTTATCCGATAGCTAACAATCCTTTAAATTTACTTCTAAATTGTGTAATTGCCTATTATATGTTAAAATAAAACGTTGCAAGAATGCATGATTTTTGCTTGTGGGGAAGGAGGACTATGGTTGAATAGATTGTCGCGGAGCATTTTACTTTATTTGGTGATCATCTTTATTGCTTTTAGCCTTATCAGCAGGTTTTCAACTGAAATGGTTACTCAGGAAAAGATAGACTATACTCAATTTTTAGATTATGTGAACAAAGGCGAAATTGAAAGGGTAAAAATAGTTGAACGGGAAATTACTGGTATAACTAAATCAGGTTTGAATTTTAGGACTATTAATCCAGGAGATCAGAACCTAATTGAAACTTTGACAGCTAAAAATGTAGCCATTGATTCTGATCTTCCGGCTCAACCCACTTGGTGGCAGGGATTAATTTCTAATATTTTTCCTGTGCTTCTCTTAATAGGGGCCTGGATTTTCCTTATGCAGCAGACCCAGGGTGGGGGTAATAGAGTTATGCAGTTTGGCAAAAGCAGGGCTAAACTGCACACGGAAGATAAGACTAAAGTTACCTTTGCTGATGTTGCCGGGGTAGATGAGGCAAAGGAAGAATTGCAGGAGGTAGTTGAATTTTTAAAACATCCTAAAAAGTTTATGGAATTAGGAGCCCGGATACCAAAAGGAGTATTGCTTTTCGGCCCCCCCGGAACTGGTAAGACTCTTTTAGCCAGAGCGGTCGCCGGGGAAGCTGGTGTACCTTTTTTCAGTATCAGCGGTTCAGATTTTGTTGAGATGTTTGTTGGGGTTGGTGCCTCCAGGGTAAGAGATTTGTTTGATCAAGCTAAAAAACATTCTCCCTGTATCGTGTTTATTGACGAAATTGATGCTGTCGGCAGACAGCGGGGTGCCGGTCTTGGCGGGGGACATGATGAAAGGGAACAAACCTTAAACCAATTACTGGTTGAAATGGACGGTTTTGGGGTAAATGAAGGAATTATTGTTTTAGCGGGTACAAACAGGCCTGACATACTTGATCCCGCTTTACTAAGACCGGGACGTTTTGACCGTCAGATTGCTGTTGACAGGCCGGATGTTTTGGGGAGAAAAGAAATTTTAAAGGTTCACGCTAAAGGTAAACCCCTTGCTAAAGAAGTTGATTTAGATGTATTAGCTAGAAGAACTCCCGGTTTTACCGGAGCGGATTTGGCTAATCTTATGAACGAAGCTGCTTTGCTGGCAGCCAGAAGAAATAAAAAACAAATAGGTATGAGTGAATTAGAGGATGCGGTAGACAGGGTTATTGCCGGACCGGAAAGAAAGAGCAGATTAATCAGTGATAAGGAAAAACGTTTAGTTGCTTATCATGAGAGCGGTCATACCTTGGTTGCCTGGCTAATTCCTAATGCTGACCCTATTCATAAAGTGACCATTATTCCCCGGGGTGGTGCAGGCGGCTACACCTTAATGCTACCTAAAGAAGACAGGTATTTCATGACCAGGGGGGAATTAATGGATAAGATAACTATTCTTTTAGGTGGAAGGGTAGCTGAGGAGTTAGTCCTTAATGAAATTAGTACCGGTGCCCAGAACGATTTGGAAAGAGCCACTGCTTTAGCTCGGAAAATGGTTACCGAATATGGAATGAGTGAGGCCATAGGACCTCTTACTTTAGGGAATAGGCAGGAGCAGGTTTTCTTGGGACGGGATATTGCCCGGGACCGGAATTACAGTGAAGAAGTTGCTTCTACCATTGATAAAGAGGTTAGAAGACTGATTGAAACCAGTTATGAACGAGCTAAAAAATTGATCAACGGCAATCTTGAAAAACTACACTTGCTTGCGGAAGAATTAATTAAGAAAGAAACTCTGGAAGGAGAAGAAGTCAAACTTCTTTTGGAAGGCAAAGTTAAACAGTTGGAGGAAAGAAAAGATGATAAGCAGGAGATTAATCCGATTGTAAGATTTAATCCGGAGTAAAAATATCTAATACCAAAAATTCTTTTATTAGTAGGAGGGATTTTTGTGGAAGAATTAAAAGTAGGAATTGTTGGAGAAGCAACAACAAAAGTTACTAAAGATAATACAGCAGTAAAATTTGGCAGCGGTTCAGTAGAAGTCTTTGCTACTCCTGCCATGATTGGCTTAATGGAAAATGCAGCTATTAACGCTGTTGATAAACTGCTGCCTGAGGGACAGGCAACAGTTGGGACAAGAATTGAAGCAACTCATATTGCGGCAACTCCCATTGGGATGGAGGTAATCGCAAAGGCAACCCTGGTTGAGCTGGATAAAAGAAGAATGGTTTTTAAAGTAGAGGCTTATGATGAAAAAGAAAAGATAGGAGAGGGAATGCACGAACGTTTTATCATTGATTTGGAAAAGTTTCTTAAAAAAGCAAGCGAGAAATAAAATAGGGTGTGATTATTAAATGAATCCCGAAGAAAGGAGAGAATATCTCTTAAATTTATTAAAAAACAGCAGTTTACCTCTTACCGGTACAGAATTAGGAGAAAAATGCAATGTAAGCAGGCAGGTAATCGTTCAAGACATAGCTTTACTTCGGGTGAAGGGAGCAAATATTCTGGCTACTCCTCAGGGATATATATATATGAATCCTACCCCAGTTGGCTTGTCCCAGCGTACCCTGGCCTGTCAGCATACCCGTGATGATATTGAAGATGAACTGGAAACCATAGTTGGCTTAGGGGGAAAAGTAATTGATGTAATTGTTGAACATCCTGTCTATGGCGAGATAAAGGGTATGCTTATGCTTAGTTCCCAAGATGATGTCAAGCGTTTTATGCACAGTTTGCAAACTACAGGTGCTGCTCCTTTGTCCTATTTAACAAAAGGAGTGCATCTTCATACAATTGAAGTAGAATCAGACAGACAATTTGAAGAAATTAAAAAGCAATTAAAAATAAAGGGCTACCTTGTAGAGTGAAATAAGGTAGCCCTTTATTTTTTAAGTTTCTTATTAATTTTTAGTCAGCCGCCGATTAAAGGGAAAAATAAATCACAAATATTAATTGTTGGACAAGCCTTACAGTTGACAAGACAGCTGTATAGGAATAAAATAAAAACAGATAATTAGAAAGAGGAGTGGAAGGAATGAAAGCAAAAAATATTGTTCAAGGAGCTTTACTTACAGCACTGTCCATAATTATTCCCGTGATGTTTGGCGGTACTCTCAGGATACTTATTGGCCCTTTTTCGGCTACCCTGGCTTCCCACGTTCCTGTGATGTTGGCTATGAGAATTAATCCGATGGTAGCAGGTTTTGTAGGAGTTGGTTCATCATTAGGGTTTTTAGTTCAGTTGGGGCCGGTTGTTGCTGCCCGGGCACTTATGCATGTTCCTTTTGCTGTCTTAGGAGCAATTCTTTATCAAAAAGGAATGAGTTTTACCAAGGTATTAATTATTACCTTACCTATTCATGCCATTGCTGAGGCGTTAATTGTTATTCCTTTTGGTTTTACTCTGGCTGATGCGGGTTTTTTAGTAGGGGTTGGAACGGCGGTTCATCACGCGATAGATTCCTTAATTGCCCTGAGTTTAGCCGGTGTATTGAGTTTTAATCCTCGCGGTAAAAAAGTAAAGCTAAATTAAACTGAATTTGGACATAATAAAACTGTGGATTAATCCACAGTTTTATTATGTTTTGCAGGATAAATTAGCTACTTGTTGAAATATTAACTAATGCTTATGCTTGTCAAAATCGGTCGTAACAGTTGGGTGGTTGCAATTTAGGGAAGGAGATAGGTAGATAAATGATAAATTTGACTTTAAATGAGTTTTTAAAACAGCTTGCTTCCAGTAGTGCAACTCCAGGTGGTGGCAGTACTGCTGCTTTAACCGGTGCCTTAGGCTGTGCCCTAGTGGAAATGACTAATAATCTTACCATTGGTAAGGAAGCATATAAAGATGTGGAAGCAAGGATGCGGGAAGACTTGGAAACAGCTGTTCGGTTAAGAACTAGTTTTACTGAATTAATCAATGAAGATATCAAAGCTTTTAACCAATTGATGGCTAAATATAAACTTCCTAAGCAATCAGAAGAGGAGAAAAAAATAAGAGAGGCGGAAATTGAAAAAGCTCTTCTTAAGGCGGCTGAAGTTCCCTTGCAGGTAGCCAGGAGGAGTGTAGAATTACTAAAAATTGCGCAGGTTAGTGCGGAGATGGGCAATAAAAACGTGGTCAGCGATGCTGTCAGCGGTGCCCTCTTGGCTTATGCTGCTTTGCAGATTGGAGTCCTTAATGTTAAAGTAAATGTGGATTTGCTTAAGGATTCTATGGTGGCGGCGGAACTGGAAAGTGAGACTAAGAATCTTCTAAAAGAGGGCAAAAGGGTAGTGGAGGCAATAATTGAAAAATCGGGGTTATCAGCTTTGGCAACAGAAGGGGAAAGTTAATCTTTTTTGAAGAAGGAATTTTTAGGAAAAGGAGTTGGGAAAAAGTGAAAACTGATATCGAAATTGCTCAGGAAGCAAAAATGAGGCCCATAATGGAAATTGCCGAACAACTTGGAATTAAGGAAGATGAATATGAATTATACGGACGATATAAAGCTAAGATAGATTTAAAAGTCTGGGATAGGCTGAAAGATAAACCGGATGGAAAATTAGTTTTAGTTACTGCTATTAATCCAACCCCGGCTGGAGAAGGAAAATCCACTACTACTGTTGGTTTAGGACAAGCCTTAGGCAAGTTAGGTAAAAAAGTCATGATTGCTTTAAGGGAACCTTCCCTAGGACCCTGCATGGGAGTTAAAGGTGGTGCCGCCGGAGGAGGCTATTCCCAGGTTGTTCCCATGGAGGATATTAACCTTCATTTTACCGGTGATATTCATGCCGTATCAACTGCCCATAACCTTTTGTCAGCCGTTTTGGACAATCATCTCCAGCAGGGAAATGAATTGAATATTGATCCCCGGCGGATTGTCTGGAAACGGGTTATGGATATGAATGACCGGGCTTTAAGGAATATTGTGGTAGGTTTAGGCGGTAAAGCCCATGGAGTTCCCAGGGAAGATGGTTTTGATATTTCTGTGGCTTCTGAGGTTATGGCAATCCTGTGTTTAGCAACGGATTTAACTGATTTAAAAGAAAGATTGAAGAAAATAGTGGTTGCTTATACTTATGATAATCAGCCCGTTACTGTGGAACAACTTAAGGTTGCCGGTGCCATGGCCCTTCTTTTGAAGGATGCCATCAAGCCAAATTTGGTGCAGACTTTGGAAAATATTCCTGCCTTTATTCATGGCGGACCCTTTGCCAATATTGCCCACGGATGCAATAGCCTTATTGCCACCCGAATGGGGTTAAAACTTGCTGATTACCTGATTACTGAAGCCGGCTTCGGCGCTGACCTGGGAGCAGAAAAGTTTTTTAACATTAAATGCCGCTACGGTGGTTTAAAACCTGATGCTGTGGTTGTGGTAGCATCTATCCGGGCTCTTAAGACCCACGGCGGTCTAGGAAAGAATGAGCTAAATCAAGAGAATTTGCCCGCTTTAGAAAGAGGGGTTGCAAATTTAGAAAAACACTTGGAAAATGTGGCTAAATTTGGTCTTCCTGCCATAGTGGCTATTAACGTATTCCCCCAGGATACCCCAGCTGAATTAGATCTGGTTGCAGCCAAATGCCGGGAAATGGGGGTTGAATTTGCTATTTCCGAAGTATGGGCTAAAGGCGGAGAAGGCGGAATTCAACTGGCGGAAAAATTGTTGGAAGTTTTAGCTAGGGAAGAGGCGAATTTTAAACCCTTATATCCGGATGATTTGAGTTTGGTTGATAAAATTACTCTTATAGCAAAGGAAATTTATGGGGCTGCTGGAGTTAATTTCACTAATCAGGCCCTTACCACTATTAATGATTTAACTAAGCTTGGGTACGGTAATTTACCTATCTGCATGGCTAAAACCCAATATTCCCTATCAGATGACCCAACTTTGTTAGGACGGCCGGAGGGCTTTTATTTAAATGTTAGATCCGTTAAGCTCTCAGCCGGAGCAGGTTTTATCGTTGTTCTGACCGGTGACATTATGACTATGCCTGGTTTGCCAAAACGGCCTGCTGCTGAAAATATGGACATTGATGAGCAGGGTATAATTACCGGCTTATTCTAATTATTTAATTTAGGGGGGATTTTATGCCAACTTTGCAGCTGACAAGAAAAACTCCCTCTGAGCGGCTTGGGAAAATTTTAGCTTATATTTTAAGTGCTCCTGTTATGGCTTTAATCTTGGTTTTTATTGTTAGTGCAACTCTGCTGAAGGAAATGGAAAGCAGTTGGCCCTGGGTAGGGGTAACAACTTTGTTTGTTTCTTTTATCCCCCTTGCTGGATATTTGATTCCCCAATTTTTAAAGACAACTAAGAAAAACAGAAGGATTCAAAGACGAATTTCTTTTCTCTCCAGTTTAATTAGCTTTTCTCTAGGAGCAGTTACTCTCTGGCTGGCAAATGCTCCTCGAATTTTAATGATAATTACTTTCTGCTATGTGGCTGTGTGTTATAGCCTTGCTTTTGTTAACTTGTTTTATAAAGCCAGCGGCCATGCAGCGGGAGTAGCCGGCCCGGCTGTTATCTATCTTTTCCTTTATGGCCTAAAAGCCTTGCCTGTTTTAATTCTGATTCCTTTGATTATGTGGGCGAGGGTAAAGGAACAGGAACATAGTTTTGGGCAAACCGTAGTGGGAGCAATTATTTCTGCCTTTGCAACTTTTTTGGTGATCAGACTTTTATAAGCTAATGATTTTAAAAAGAGAATCTCTTCTCCGACCGGAGAAGAGATTTTTTATCTTAATTAGTGAACTTCGATGTCCTTGGCTCCATAACGGCGAAGAATATCCTGGGCTATATCAGCTTTTTCCCTGCTGCATTTAACAATGGTTAAAATATCTCCTTCTTGTACGCTTTTTTCGTAGTGTCTGCTGTGTTCTTCCGGGATTCCGTAGTCAATGAGACCGCCGGCCAAGCCGCCTGCAGCTGCTCCGCCCAAAGTCGCTGCTAAAGGACCGGCAGCTAAAAGAGGGCCGATTCCGGGTATGGCAATTAAGCCTGCGGATAAAGCTAATCCGCCGATTCCGCCAATTACTCCTCCGGTAACGGCTCCATCAGCTGTGGAATCATTGGTTATTTCTGACTCCCTGCCTTTTCTATAGCTTCCTTCCCCTCTGTTTTCTTGTTTGGCTATGATTGATATTTCCCGTTCGAAGCCTTTTTCCCTTAAAGCTTCCACTGCTTCCTTTGCTTGTCTTTCAGAACTAAATACACCTATAACTGTCTTTTCCACTAGAGCCACCTCCTTAAATAACTTACTAGGTATTCTTACCAAAATAAAAAAATATATAGCTTCTTTTTCTTAAATTAATTACTTTCAAAGCTATTCCAAAATTTAGTAATTTTTACATATTAAAGTTTACATAATTATTTCAGAAAAATTCAGTTAATAAAAAGGTATTTGTCAAAAAATGGTCGAATACATTTTGTAATTAGTGGGGGAAAAGTGAAATAGCTGGTTAAAAAAAGTGCCGACAGCATTTTAACTGTCGGCCATAGAGGGAGTGAGTCGTAAAGTGTGAAACGTGGGAGTACCGTTTCCTACCTATAGTATGGACAGCTATTAAACTTTTTAAACCATTTTACAATAAAAAATTTAAACTTCTTTTAGTTTTAGGAGGGGGTAGAAATGAAAGCTCAGGAGATCATGGAAAGTGATCACCCTGTTTTATCTGCCACCGATTCACTGTTTAAAGCGGCATCCCTCATGCGTGAGGAAGCTTGTAACCGGATTCCAGTTATTGATAGGGGCGGCTTTTATGTGGGAATGATAGATAAAAATAGGGTTCTTGCTGCATTTATGGATTGTTGGATAACAACTGTTGAGCAAATCGTTGATTATTCTATTCCTTTTTTAGATCCAGAGCAGGAACTAGACCCAGAATTGCTAAAGGAAAATGAAGTGTTAGCGGTATGTTCTAATACTGGTGAGCTTTTAGGAGTATGTACTCTGCAAAGATTTGCCGATTTTTTAATTAAACGGGAGAAATATTTAAAAGCAGTAATAGATGCCCTCCTTCAATCCTCTACCAACGCAATTGTAGTAGTAGATAAAAATGGTTATATTACGGGTTTTAATTATGTGGCTGAAAAAATAGTGGGTATTAAGAGTGAGGAAGCTATTGGGAGATGGATAGGTGAAGTAATCTTGGAAACCGGCCTGCCGGATGTAATAAAAAGCGGCCAACACCAGTTTAACCAAAGAATGATGATTAACAGTACCGTCGTAATTACTAACCGTTCTCCAATCATTCAGAACGGGGAAATAGTGGGAGCCCTTGGCACTTTTCAAGATATTTCGGAGTTAGAATCCGTTTCTCGGGAACTTAAATCTACCCAGGAACTTAAAACAGAATTAGATGCTATTATTGAATCTTCTTATGATGGGATTTATGTTACTGACGGCCGGGGTAAAACCTTAAGGGTCAACTCTGCCTATGAAAGAATAACCGGAGTCAAGGCCCAGGAGGTTATTGGAGAGTATATGGATGACCTTGTTAGACGCGGATATTATTCTGATTCTGCTACCCTTCATGTGCTTAAAAAAAGGGCTCCGGTGACTATTATGCAAAAAATTAAGTCTGGGGTAGAGGTAATAGTTACCGGCAATCCTATTTTTAACGAGAAGGGAGAAATTATCAGGGTTGTTACCAATGTGCGAGATATTACCGAGCTTAATTTCCTCAAAGAACAGCTGGAAAAAACTAAAATGCTTTCGGAAAGATACCATTCAGAATTGGAACATTTAAGAACTCAACAACTCCAGCATGAGGACATTATTGTTCGCAGTCCGGAAATGCAAAAGGTTTTAGAGTTGACAACCCGGGTTGCTGCTGTCAATTCTACTGTACTTATTACCGGTGAATCCGGCGTGGGTAAAGAGATAATCGCCAAAATGCTTCATACTTTGAGTCCGCGGAAGGATGGACCGTTGATTAAAATTAACTGCGGGGCAATCCCGGAAAATTTATTGGAGTCTGAGCTATTTGGTTATGTGGACGGTGCTTTCACGGGGGCACGAAAAAACGGCAAACCAGGGATGATTGAACTAGCTGATAAAGGAACCCTATTTTTGGACGAAATCGGTGAAATGCCTTTATCCCTCCAAGTCAAACTGCTTAGAGTTATCCAGGAACATGAGATAGTCAGAGTTGGGGGAACAAAGCCGATTAAGGTAGATGTTCGCTATGTTGCTGCTACTAATCGGGACTTAGAGGAAATGGTGGGAAAAGGTTTGTTCCGGGAGGACCTTTATTATAGGCTTAATGTGGTTGTTATTAAGGTTCCTGCCCTTAGGAATCGTTCTGCGGATATTCCTCCTCTGATTGCTCATTTTATCAATAAATACAATCGCCAGTATGGAATGAATAAGCAAATGTCTAAAGAAGCTATTGAAGCTCTTACTAATTATAACTGGCCGGGAAATGTTCGAGAACTGGAGAATATGATTGAACGTTTAATGATTATGGTTGACGGAAGAAGAATTGATTTAGAACACCTGCCGGATTATATCCGTGAGTGCAAAGACAGAAAAGATTCGGGAGCTTCTTTTGCTAAAATAATACCCCTTAAACAGGCAGTGGCTGAGACAGAGTCGAAATTAATCTCTTCAGCTTTAAAGGAATACGGAAGTATGGAAAAGGCGGCAAAGGCTTTAGGGGTGGCCAGGACTACTGTGTTAAGAAAAATGCAGAAATATAATTTATTGAAGGAAGAAATTAAGATGGATTAAGCTAAAAATTAGTGCATTTTTGCACGGAATGTCGTGCATTTTTGCACGGAAAAAGAAATATCGAGATTATGCAATATTTCAGAATAATCAAAAAAAATGTCGAATAATATTGTGCATTTTTGCACTCTTGGAGATAGGTGAATAATTATTAAAATTAGGAAAGAATAACGAATAACCTCCCAGTTCTGGGGGGTATTCGTTTTTATGTCTTATAACCTGTATTTGGCACGAAAATTGCTAGATTAAAGAAGTAAATAAAAAATTAAGGGGGTTGGGAGTATGGCTTTAAAAACAAAGGAGCAGTATCTTGAAAGTCTCCGCAAGTTGAATCTTAAGGTGTATATGATGGGGGAAAAGATTGAAAACCCGGTAGACCATCCCATTATCAGGCCTTCAGTAAATTCTGTAGCAATGACCTACGAGTTGGCACAGGATCCAGAATATGAAGATTTAATGACTGCTACTTCCAGCATTACAGGCAAAAAAATAAATCGTTTTACTCACTTGCATCAAAGTACGGATGACTTGATTAAAAAGGTAAAAATGCTCCGCTTAATGGGGCAAAAAACCGCTGCTTGTTTCCAACGCTGTGTAGGTATGGATGCTATTAATGCTTTGGACAGTACTTTGGTAGAAATGGATCAGGCTCTGGGAACAGAATACCACAAACGCTTTATCAAGTTTGTAGAATATATGCAGGAAAACGACCTCACAGTTGATGGTGCTATGACTGACCCCAAAGGGGACCGGGGATTGCCGCCTCACAAACAAGCAGACCCGGATTTATTCGTCCATGTGGTAGAAAAAAGAGAAGATGGAATTGTAGTTCGGGGTGCAAAGGCTCATCAAACTGGATGCATAAACTCCCATGAAATTATTGTTATGCCTACCCAAACCATGACTGAGGCAGACAAAGATTATGCTGTTTCTTTTGCAGTTCCAACAGATGCAGAAGGAGTTTTCTTTATCTACGGACGCCAGTCCTGTGATACCAGGAAGCTGGAAGGCGGAGATATAGATGTAGGTAATGCTCAATTTGGTGGGCAAGAAGCATTAATGATTTTTGATAATGTATTTGTTCCCTGGGAAAGGGTATTCATGTGCGGCGAATATCAATTCTCCGGTATGTTAGTTGAACGCTTCGCAGGATATCATCGCCAGAGTTATGGCGGCTGCAAAGTAGGTGTAGGTGACGTTCTCATTGGCGCAGCAGCCCTGGCTGCCGATTATAACGGAGTTGCTAAAGCATCACATATTAAAGACAAACTTATTGAAATGATCCACCTGAATGAAACCCTTTATTCTTGCGGGATTGCTTGCTCTGCTGAAGGGACTAAATCTGCATCCGGCAACTACCTGATTGATATGCTGTTGGCTAACGTATGTAAACAAAATGTAACCCGCTTCCCATATGAAATTGCTCGTTTGGCAGAAGACATCGCCGGTG
Source organism: Clostridia bacterium (assembly GCA_012840065.1). GTDB lineage: Bacteria > Bacillota > DUMD01 > DUMD01 > DUMD01 > DUMD01. The sequence goes on along the minus strand of DUMD01000122.1, from coordinate 884 downwards.
GTTTGATGGTTACCATGCCGTCCGAAAAAGATTTTCGTCATCCGGAAATTGGCAAATATGTAGAAAAATACCTCAAAGGCCGGGCAGATGTTCCTACTGAACATCGGATAAGAATTCTGCGCTTAATTGAAAACCTGACTTTAGGTACAGCTGCTGTTGGTTATCGTACAGAATCTATGCACGGTGCCGGTTCTCCGCAAGCTCAGCGGATTATGATTTCCCGTCAAGGAAATCTGGAAGCCAAGAAAGAACTGGCAAAAGTTATTGCTGGAATTAAGTAATAAAAAAGGGGATTAATCTTTACACCGGAGGCTAGTTAGTCTCCGGTGTAAAGATAATAGTCAGAAAAGATGGTGAAGGGGGAAAAATTATGGATTGGAAGTCCATTTACAAACAGAGATGTGTAAGCGCGGATGAGGCAGTTAAGGTTATTAAATCAGGCGATAGGGTTATTCTTGGTCATGCTTGCGGTGAACCCCAGTTATTAACGGAAGCAATGGTGAAGAGAAAAGATTCCTTGGAAAACGTTGAAGTTGTACATATGGTAGCAATGGGAAAAGCAGAATATGCTCAGCCGGGCATGGAGCCTCATTTCAGACATAATGCTCTTTTTGTAGGGGCAACAACCAGAGCGGCAGTAAATGAAGGTAGGGCCGATTATACTCCCTGTTTCTTTTATGAAATCCCCAGGTTATTTGAAAAAGAATTGCCAATAGATGTGGCCCTGGTACAGGTATCACCACCGGATGAACACGGTTACTGCAGTTTTGGGATTTCTGTTGACTATACAAAGCCGGCTGCCCAGGCAGCAAAAATTGTAATCGCTGAAGTAAACGACCAAATGCCCAGGACCCATGGGGATTCTTTCCTTCATGTTTCAGACT
>DUMD01000008.1 GCA_012840065.1 Clostridia bacterium | reverse complement strand
CTTCGTTTAACGGAAAAGGGATACCGGATTGGGCTGATTCCCGAGGAAAGATACCGGAAATTTGTGAAAAAAAGAGAAGAAATCAAGCAGGAGTTAAAAAGAGTGTACAGTATTACCATTAAACCTACTCCTGAAGTCCTTGCTAAATTAGAAAACCTAAATACCGGAAAGTTGAGCAAGGCGGTAAGTTTAGCGGAGCTTTTGAAACGCCCCCAATTAACCTATCAGGACCTGCGGTTATTTGATCCTGAACAACCTGATTTAGATTCCCAAGTAATTGAGCAGGTTGAAATTCAAGTTAAATATGAAGGTTATATTTCCCGCCAATTAGAGCAGGTAGAGCGGTTTAAGCATTTGGAAGAAAAAATAATTCCTCCGGAATTTAAATTCGAGCAGGTTCATAATTTATCTGCTGAGGCCGTGGAGAAATTAAACAAAATTAGGCCTAGCTCTTTAGGTCAGGCTTCTAGAATTTCCGGGGTAAGTCCGGCAGATATTTCCGCCTTGTTAATAGCTATTGACCACTATAATCGGACTCACCAGAAGCAGGGTTAAATGAGGTGATTTTAAATGGGTAATCAGTATGATGTCATTGTGATTGGTTCTGGACATGCGGGCTGTGAAGCTGCTTTGGCTGCTGCCAGGTTGGGGTGTAAGACTTTAGTTTTTACGATCAGTTTGGATTATGTGGCTTTAATGGCTTGTAATCCTTCGGTGGGAGGACCTGCCAAGGCACAAATTGTTCGGGAAATAGATGCCTTAGGGGGGCAAATGGCAAAAACGGTTGATTTAGCCTCTTTGCAAATAAGATTGCTTAATACCGCCAAGGGGCCGGCTGTCCATGCCCTTCGGGCTCAGGTTGATAAAAAGTTGTATCAGCGCTTAATGAAGGAATGTCTAGAAAATCAGCCTAATTTAACGGTAAAACAGGCTGAGGTAGCAGAAATTTTAGTTAAAGACGGACAGGTAGTGGGAGTAAGGACTGTTACAAATGTGGTTTATAAATGTCGAGCAGTTGTTGTTGCTACCGGAACTTTTTTAAAGGGAAGGATTATTGTTGGGGAAAAATCTTTTAGCAGCGGGCCAAATGGATTGCCGCCGGCTCGTCATCTATCTGGTAGTTTACAGGCTTTGGGGTTTGAATTAGGTAGATTTAAGACCGGGACTCCGGCTAGGGTTCATCGGCGATCCATTGATTTCTCCAAAACCGAAATCCAACCCGGAGATAAACTGGATTTTTCTTTTTCCCATGAAAAAATACCTTCCCTGGTTCGGGAACTTCCTTGCTGGCTTACCTATACTAATCCGGAAACCCATAGGATTATTTTAGATAATTTGCATCGAGCTCCCTTATATACAGGAGCAATAACGGGAGTTGGTCCCCGCTACTGTCCTTCTATTGAGACTAAGGTTATTAATTTTGCTCATCAGTCCAAACATCAGGTTTTTCTGGAGCCGGAAGGAGAAAACACAGAAGAAATTTATGTCCAGGGTTTATCCACCAGCCTGCCTGAGGATGTCCAAATAGAAATGATAAAAACTGTTCCTGGCCTAGAAAATGCTGAAATCATGCGTCCCGGTTATGCCATTGAATACGACTATCTAATTCCTACCCAGCTAAAATTAAGCTTGGAAACAAAAAAAATAAACGGTTTGTTTACAGCAGGTCAGATTAATGGAACTTCCGGCTATGAGGAAGCTGCTGCCCAGGGTCTGATTGCCGGTATAAACGCTGCTTTAAAAATTCAGGGGAAGGACCCGCTTATTCTCCGCCGGTCGGAAAGTTATATTGGGGTGCTTATTGATGATTTGGTAACCAAAGGTACGGATGAACCCTACAGGATGCTTACTTCCCGGGCCGAATACCGTTTATTGCTCCGGCAGGATAATGCGGATCTTCGTTTAACGGAAAAGGGATACCGGATTGGGCTGATTCCCGAGGAAAGATACCGGAAATTTGTGAAAAAAAGAGAAGAAATCTTTTCTTTGATGGAAAAGTTGAAAAATTTAAATGTATTTCCTGACTCAACTGTTAACCAAATTTTAATTGCCAACGGTCAGGATAAACTGCGGAATCCTGTTACTGCCTGGTCACTATTGTCTCGTCCGGGAATTGATTATGGTTTATTACAAAAAATCATTCCTTCCTTGCCGGATTGTTCGAAAGAAGTGAGAAACCAATTAGAAATTGAAGCTTTATATTCCGGTTATATTAAAAGACAAACTATGCAAATTGAAAGATTCAACCGCTTTGAAGCAAAGCTTATTCCTGCTAATTTTCCCTATGAAAAGGTTAAGGGGCTGTCTAATGAGGCTAAGGAAAAGTTGATGGCCATTAAACCCCAGTCTATTGGACAGGCTTCCCGCATTGCCGGAGTAAATCCAGCGGATCTTTCTGTCTTATTGGTGGCTTTGGAAAGATTTAATCGCAGCAATCAGGAACGGGGGATTTATCATGAAACTTGAGCAGCTAATTTTAGCCGGTGCCGAAAACTTGGGATTGGACTTAAGTGAGCATCAACTGGCCCAATTTCGTCTTTACTACGAGTTTTTGTCGGAGTGGAATAAAAAAATTAATTTAACTGCTTTAGTAGGGGAAGAAGAGGTTGCGGAAAAACATTTTCTTGATTCATTGACCTGTGCGTTGGTGAAAAATTTTAATAGTTCTGGGGATTTAGTTGATATAGGAACAGGTGCCGGTTTTCCTGGTCTTCCTTTAAAAATAGCTTACCCCCAGCTAAATTTAGTCCTTGTTGATTCCTTGCAGAAAAGAACTGTTTTTTTAAAGGAAATTGTTGAAAAGTTGGGCTTGGAAAATGTGAAAATCTATTGGAAAAGGGCTGAAGAATTTGGAAAGGAAAAAAAACATAGGGAAAGTTATGAGCAATGTACTGTCCGGGCAGTGGCCCAGCTCCCGGTTTTATTGGAATATTGTCTGCCTATATTGAAGGTAGGTGGAATTTTAATTGCTCAAAAGGGAAATGAATGCAGTGAGGAAATTTTTAAAAGTGAAAAAGCTTTAACCCTTTTAGGGGGTGAAATTGTTGATGTTCAGGAAGTAAAACTTCCTAGGTCCGGTTTATTGAGAAAACTGATTGTTGTAAAGAAAATTCACCCCAGTCCTGAAGACTATCCCCGTAGGCCTGGAATACCAAATAAGCGTCCCCTCTGAAATTTTTATTGCAGGAAAATTTTAACTTTTGTAGAAAGCCTATATAAAACAGAAGTAAGGTGGTGTCTTTATGAGGGAACAGCTAATAAAACTCCTGGGCCTTCAGGAGAAAGATGTTGACAATAGTCAAATTCGGCAAATTCCTATAGATTTAATTAAAGTTAATCCTTATCAACCGAGAAAACATTTTAATGAGGATAGCCTTAAGGAATTATCTGATTCTATCCGTACTTTTGGGATAATTCAACCTCTTCTTCTTCGTAAACAAAAAAATTATTACGAGCTTATTGCCGGCGAACGAAGATTGCGGGCTTCAAAAATGGCTGGGCTAACCACAGTTCCTGCTATAATAACTAATTATACTAATCAGGAAATGGCTGAGTTGGCTTTAGTTGAAAATTTACAGCGGGAAGACCTGGGTTTTATGGATGAAGCCGAGGGATACCGCTTATTAATTGATGAATTTGGCTTAACCCAAGAGGAATTAGCCCGGCGTGTTGGGAAAAGTCAATCAACTATTGCCAATAAACTGCGACTTTTGCGTTTACCTGAGAATGTTCGACAAAATATTTCCCAGGAAATAATTACAGAACGACATGCCAGGGCCTTATTAAGGCTAAAAAACGACAAGCAGCAATTAGAAGTTTTAAATAAAATTTATGAACAAAAGTTGAATGTACGACAAACTGAAGAAGTAATTGAATCAATTTTACGGGCCGAAACTTTGCCTGCCGTGAAAAAAGAAAAAGAGAAAAAAAATAAAAAGGTAGTAAGATTTATTAGGGATGTGCGTATTCTTATTAATACTGTGCGGCAATTGGTAAATGATATGGAAAAATCTGGTATACCAATTTGCATTGAAGAAGTAGATACTGGAGAGCAGTATCAATTAGTTGTGTCTATTACCAAAAAGAAGGCAGTTGCTGAATGATTTGTTTTTTCTTATAATAGAACTAATAATTAAAAAAAGAAGAAACATGGATACGGAGATGATGTTTGTGTATTTTTTTTCTAAAAAGGATCCCATAGTCGGAATAATATTTTTTGGTGTCATGGGCACAGGGGTTGTTTCTACTTTTGTTTCCCATTCTCATTTAGCCTTTAAAATAATTATGCTTTTTGGTCTTTTATATGTTTCTAGTTTTTGGTTTGGGACCAGTTATAAAATTGACGACCAGGAAATAAAAATCAAATCTGGTCCTTTTACGACTATAGTGCCTATAAAAGAAATTAACAGAATAAGAAAAATAAAAACCCTTCAATCTGCTCCTGCCCTTTCTTTTGATAGAATAGCAGTGGATTGGGGAAAAAACAACTCAGTGATTATTTCTCCCAGGGAAAAGGAGGAGTTTATAAGGGTTCTTAAAGAAAAAAATAGAAGAATTAAAATTGATAAAAATTTATTTCCCAAAGAAGTTGTGGGTGAATAAGTGGAAGCGAAAGCTTCCACTTATTTATTATCCTTGTTTTGTTATGGTTTGAAGTACATATATTAGAAAAATTTAATGATATTTTATTCTGTTGTTGAATTTACATAAGAAAGTATTAAAAAAATATAGCTTAGAAAAAAAGAAGAAATTTGCTAAAATTAGATCAAAAACTAGGAAATATTGATATAATTGTTATGTAAACCCAGATAAATGGGTTTGGCAGGAAATATTTCCTAACTAGCGAATTGATAACAAAGAGAGTTAATTATGAATGGGGTGAAATCATGGCAAAAGTTATTGCTATTGCCAACCAAAAGGGCGGTGTGGGTAAAACTACAACTGCTGTTAATGTAAGTGCCTGTTTAGCTGCTCTTGGCAAGAAAACTTTACTTTTAGATATTGATCCGCAGGGTAATTCTACAAGTGGGGTAGGTTTTGATAAATTAAAAATAAAACAGTGCATCTATGATGTCCTCATTAATGATGTTCCTCTTTCTGAAATAATAATCGAAACAAAATATCCTTTATTTCATGTTGTACCTGCCACAATGCAGCTGGCTGGAGCTGAAATTGAGTTGGTCGCTGCTCTCTCTAGAGAACAGAGGCTAAAAAATGCTTTAAATTCTATTAAAGACCAATATGATTATATTATTATTGATTGCCCTCCTTCTTTGGGATTACTTACTTTAAATGCTCTGACTGCTGCAGATTCCTTAATTGTTCCTATTCAATGTGAATTTTATGCTTTAGAGGGATTAGGCCAGCTTTTAAACACAATTGCTTTGGTTCAAAAACACCTTAACCCCCACTTAGAAATAGAAGGTGTGCTTCTCACCATGTTTGATGGACGAACTAATTTATCTATTCAGGTTGCCGAAGAGGTAAAATCTTGTTTTAAAGGTAAGGTGTACCGGACTGTGATCCCTCGGAATGTAAGATTAAGTGAAGCCCCAAGCCATGGTTTACCTATAATTTATTATGATAATAAATCAAAAGGAGCGGAATTTTATCAGGATTTGGCTAAAGAAATTGCTGCTGCGGAAGATGATTTTTATGAAGATTTACCAACCTGGAAAAGGAAGTGATTAGGGTGGCTAAAAGACAAAGTTTAGGGAAGGGTTTGAGAGCTTTGATTCCTGATCTTGAACCGGAAGTGAATGAGCCTTTACATAGTATTGATATAACAAAAGTTATACCAAACCCGTATCAGCCCAGACAGAATTATGATCCGGAAAAAATGGAAGAATTGGTAGCTTCTATTCGTGAACATGGGATAATCCAGCCTATTGTAGTTAGAGTTCAGGGAGATTTTTATCAAATTGTGGCTGGCGAGCGGCGCTGGAGAGCCGCAAAGGAAGTTGGTTTAAAGGAAGTTCCAGTAGTTGTCAGGGATTTTTCAGATTTGCAGATGATGGAAATAGCCTTAATTGAAAACCTGCAGCGGGAAGACTTGAATCCCATTGAAGAAGCTGAGGCATATAGGAAATTAATTGATAAGTTTGAACTTACTCAGGAACAATTGGCTCGAAGATTAGGTAAGAGCAGGCCGGCAATTGCTAATGCCTTAAGAATTTTAAATCTTCCTTCTGAAGTATTGGAATATGTTTCACGTGGAACAATAAGTTCAGGACATGCGAAGGCTCTTTTAGCTCTAAATGATTCTAAAAAACAGATTTCTTTAGCTAAAAGGATTGTTGAGGAAGGGTTAAGTGTGCGGGAAACGGAAGCTTTGGTGCAAGGAAAAAAAGAAAAACAAAATGTTTCACGTGGAACAAAGAGACTCAAAAAACAACCCCCGGAAATTTTGGAATTAGAAAACCAATTGTCAATGGCAGTAGGAACAAAGGTTTTTATAAAACAGGGGAAAGGAAAAGGGAAAATAGAGATCGAGTTTTATAACGATTCAGATTTAGAAAGGATAGTATCCGTAATAATTAAGGAAAAAAGAGAAGAGTTGTTGTGGGTGGAATAACGGAGAATTTTTCTCCGTTATTTTTTTATTTATAAACCTGTTGATAGGTAAAGCGAGGAAATATAAATCCCTTCTTAGGCAAATCGCTGAGAATGTTAAATTTTGTTTCGGTAATAATAACAACAGAACCCCTTTTGGGCAGGTGAAAAACAATGAAAATTACAAAAAGAAAAAACAAAGTAAAAACAGATAAAGTAATAATAAATAAAGAAGCAGTAGAAAACTTAAAACCCTTAGTTCTAAATAAAAACTTAAATGATAATATTGAACGGTTAAAAAAGATAATGAACAATAGCTTTGATATAAAAACAAGGGAATTTAAAATTGGAGGTAAAAATGTCGGAGCTGCCGTTATGTATATTGAAAATCTGGTTAATGAAGAAAGAATATTAGAACATGTAATTAAACCCCTTATTATTGAATCTGCTGAGATCTTGGCATATGAAGGAGGAGTCGTAAATCTGCAAAGAATAAAAGATTCAATGATTAGCACAGGAGAAATAGAAGAAAGCAGTAATTTTGATGATCTGGTCTATGGAGTTTTATCGGGAGAATGCCTTTTGCTAATAGAAAATTATGAAAAAGGTTTGATTATCAGCGCCAAGGGTTATGAGGGCAGAAATATTACTGAAGCGGATGTTGAACCATCGGTAAGAGGACAGAAAGAGGCTTTTATTGAGGTCCTCCAAACCAATTTAGGCTTAATTCGTAGAAGGATTAGGGACCCCAACCTTACTTTTGAAGAGTATAAGGTGGGGAGACGTTCCAAAAACAGCTTGGTAATGGCCTATGTTAAGGGAATAGTAAAGGAGGATCTAGTAGAGGAGGTTAGAAAAAAAATTACTGCTATTAATGTGGATGATGATTTAACAACAGGACAGGTTTTTCATTACCTAACCGAAAAAGAAAGCGCGATTTTTCCCCTTGTTCAGTTAAGCCAGCGGGTGGATAAGATAACCCGCAGTATGTTGGAAGGGAGAATTGCTATAATTGCCGAAAATTTTCCCATGGCCGGGTTGGTGCCTGTCACTTTACCCATGTTGATGCAGGCTGCAGATGAGTATTACGAAAAATGGCTATTGGGCACATTAATTCGCATAATCAGATATGTCGGATTATTAATTTCAACCTTGCTCCCTGCCTTATATATAGCAATTACTTCTTTTAATCCTTCTTTACTTCCAACCAACCTGGTACTCTCCATTGCTGTTACCAGGGGAGGTGTGCCATTTCCTGCCTTTTTAGAAGCTTTTCTTATGGATATGGCTTTGGAATTACTGCAGCAGGCAGGTATTAGATTGCCACGGGCTGTAGGGCAGACAGTTTCCATTGTAGGAGGTTTAGTTGTTGGCCAGGCTGCGGTTGAAGCGGGAGTAATCAGTCCAATTATGGTTGTCGTGATCGGATTAACTGCCATTGCCTCCTTTTCCATAACGGATTACGGTTTAAGCTTAGCCAGCAGGATATTAAGAGTTCCCTTTATGCTTTTGGCTACAGTTTTAGGAATTTATGGAGTTGCCCTAGGGGTATTCTATCTACTAGGTTATTTATGTTCATTAGAAAGCTTTGGTGTTAAATATATGGAACCTTTAACTTTCTATAATTTAAAAGACCAAAAAGATGCATTAATTAGAGCACCCCAGGAATTTATGAAAAAAAGGCCGAAACTTCTAAATCCGGAAGATAGCCAAAGGCAATTAAATAAAAAGGATGGTGGAGGCAGTGAAAAATGATGAACTCCAGCCGATTCAGTTAATGACAATAACTGCCACCTGTACTATGGGGTTTAATATTTTAACTTTTTCCAGGGATATTGTTTTAATTGCCGGGCAGGATGGCTGGCTTAGTCTGTTTTTAGCTGGAGGAATATCCGTTCTAATTTCATTAATTTTATTTAAGTTTCTAAGTTTCTATCCTGGAAAGGACCTGCCGGAAATTATACTAAAAATCGGGGGACCTTTTTGGGGAAGAATAATGTTAGTCCCAATTTTGGCATATACCCTGGTTTATCCTTCCTTAATGGTCAGGGCTTTTGTAAATGCCCTTTTG